>JAGOCL010000071.1 GCA_017998755.1 Spirochaetota bacterium
AAGCTAGGTATCAAGTGAAATTCGAAAAAGGCCCCGGCGAAATAGAATTAACGTTTGTTAAAGAAAACAATCGATTTAAAATACTAAACGTTGAAATATATAAAAAACCTATTTATTAATTTTTTCATAATATTCTATAAAAGGGCCGACCAAATAAAACGACCCGGTAACTAATATTATATCGGCGTTTTTTAGTATGTAATCAAAGGAACTTTCTTGATCCTCAATAAAGAGACTATTTTTATTTATTTTTTTCACATAATCAAAAATTATTTGGGGATCTGATTTTTTATATTCTGACAAATTTGTGATTACAAACTTATCGGCTATTTCTGATAATATTTTGTAATACGCTTTATAATCCTTATCCAAAGCGATTCCAGATATAACAGTCCAATTTAGATCCCTAAAATGCAGTCTGAGCGAGTCGACCAAACTTCGGGCGGACTCCTTATTATGCGATACGTCGACGACAATCAACGGATGCTTAGATATTACCTCAATTCTGCCTCTAGGCAGGGTAATCTTAGATATCATGTCGTCGTTTAAAAGATTTATTACTTTTATTTCAGATAAAAAAACTGACAAAAATGCAGTAAAAAAATTATAAACCTGATGTTCTCCAAAAAAATTGAAGTTAATTCCGCTATATTTACATCTATTAAACTTAAAATCGCAGTTCAACCCGTAATTTGCGGGTACTGAGTTTAACAAATCAAAATAATCGTCTAAAAAATATATTTGACCGCCTTTTTCTTTTGCCTTCCTTCTAAATATTTCCTTACAATTGTAGTATTGATTTGAAACAACCGTTATGGAGTCGTTTTTTATTATTCCCGCTTTTTCTCCGGCAATTTCATTTATAGTATCCCCCAAGATATTTGTATGATCGTAACCGATAGGAGTTATAACTGAAACGTTTGATTTTAACACGTTTGTCGTATCGAGCCGTCCCCCGAGTCCTGTTTCAACGACGAGATATCTGGCGCCCTTTTTTTTCGAATACAAAAGAAATATAAGAAAAAATAGTTCAAAAGTAGTAGGTACAAAATTTGACTGTAATAATTTATCCTCAACTTCTGCGCATAAAACAATTAATTCCTCGTCGCCTATAGGTATTAGGTTAAACAATATCCTTTCGTTAGGCTTTATCAAATGAGGAGATAAAAACGCCGCGCAATCATGTCCCGAATAGTATAAAAATTGAGAGATAAAATATGTTACGCTCCCCTTCCCTTTTGTGCCGGCTACATGATATATTTTAAAAGATTCTGTATCTATATTAAAATATTGGATAATATTTTTAATATTATCTAAAGAATATTCTTTATCAAGATATTTCTTATCAATTTTATTTTCAATATTTATAAACGAGTATATATAATTGTAGGCGTCGTCGATATTATTTATCATATTATTTACTTTTTGGTAACTTTGTCCAGCTCTTTTGTTGAAACTCTTATCCCTTTTGCCGACGACGACTTTTCTTCGACTTCGGAAAAAGAAAAAACTTCGCTGTTTATTTTTTGTTTAGGTTTTTTTATATATTCTATTACGACTTTTTCTTTAGGATTAATGCTTAAATAATCGACTCTTCCTTTTTCAAACGGAGACAAACTATAAACTTTATTTGTTAAATATTTTGATATTTTAAATTTCTTTGCGTAAGAAATCTTAGAATCCAAATCGGTATATATAAGAGAAAAACTAACATTATCGTCGTACTTAGCTAAATATTCAACCTTGGTATCTATAAACGTCTTACAATCGATAGAAACAACTTTATAAGAACAATCCTTAGATATTACTAGGAATTTATCAACCGGCGACGCGGTAAAACGCTCGTCTCCCTTAACGTCCGTTCCCAAGAATCCAGTTTTTTTATCCCAAAAAACTTTTACGTCCGGTTGAGCTATTTCGTTTGCCGATAGCGTCTTAATTTTCTTTATCTTCGTTTTCCGGCGATAAGCTCCGCCGTATTTCTTAATCAAATTATCAAGATAATCGATTGTATATTTCACTACGTCTTTAAGTCTTTCCTTAACCATTTCTAACTGACGAACGATATCGTCTATATTTTTTTTGTGATTCTCGATGTCAAATCTCGATATCCTCTTAATCTTTATTTCAAGAAGCCGTTCGATGTCTTCCGTTTTAAGTTCCCTGATAAATAATTTTTTATATTTATTTAGCTCTTTCATAACGGTAGAAATAATCTCATCGTAAACCGCTATTTCTTCAATTTTTTTGTATATTCTATTTTCAATAAATATCATTTCCAAAGTCAAATCGTTTAATCTCTCGCTTAGCTTGTCTTTCTCAATTTCAAGCTCTCTTTTTAAGTCGGCGACGAGTTTTTCAGTATTATACCTTAATAAATCGCTAACGCCGCATTCGTAAGGCCTGCCGTCTTTTATAACGATACAATTAACGCTAACGCTAACTTCGCAATCGGTATAGGCGTATAAAAGTTTTTCTACGTCCGCCGAGTTCTCGCCCCTTGATACTTTTACCTCTATCTCAACTTTTTCCGTAGTAAAATCGTTTATCGAACTAATTTTTATCTTCCCTTTTTTAGAAGCGTTATCGATTGATTCTATAAGCGATTCGGTAGTTGTACAATAGGGGATTTCTTTAATTAATAATGTTTTATCATTAGGCTTCTCAATTAAAGCTCTAATTTTGACTTTACCATTCCCATCTGAATACTCGGAAACGTCTATTATCCCACCCTGAAAAAAATCTGGATATATTTCAAACTCTTGTTTATTTAAAATCGCGATCTGAGCTTTTAGCAGTTCGTTAAAATTGTGAGATAATATTTTAGTCGACATTCCGACGGCTATCCCCTCCGCTCCCGATAGTAAGAGAACCGGAATTTTAGTTGGAAGAGAGACTGGTTCCTTGTTTCTCCCGTCGTAACTATCGAGATATTCGGTCAGCTCTTTGTTAAACATAGTCTCTTTAGCCAAAGAACTTAGCCTGCACTCAATATATCTTGCCGCTGAAGCCTCGTCGCCGGTATATATATTACCAAAGTTTCCCTGTTTTTCGATGAAATACTCTTTATTTGCAAGAACTACCAGCGCTGAAGAAATAGACGCGTCCCCGTGAGGGTGATACTTCATTGTATTGCCGATAACGTTGGCGACCTTGTTGAATTTGCCGTCGTCCATTTCATTTAGAGAATGAAATATTCTTCTTTGCACGGGTTTTAAGCCGTCGCTAATCTCCGGAATAGCCCTGTCTTTAATGACATAAGATGCAAATTCGATAAAATTCCGGCTCATCATATTTTTAACAAAAGACATATCTACGCCGCCCTCCCGGTCCCCCAACATTTCATACCTAACATATACTAATTATTTATAAATTTGTCAAAAATTAAATAAGTTTTATCTATCAAAATATTTTTCGGACTCGTAATCAAATATTATAAACAAGATAGTTAGGTTTTATAATAATTGTACCGGCTCGGCGCTATATCCATAAGATTGTAAAAGTTCAATTCCCGTTTTTCTTTTTTCATAAGTCTCATAAATACCAATTATCGTCGAGCCCGAGCCCGACATAACCGACGCGTCGGCGCCGCTTTCAAGAATGCTGTTTTTTATATCCGACAATACTTTATTTTGGTTAAATACGGGATATTCAAATTTATTATAGACGTTAGCAATTATTTTTTTGTAGTCGTTTGCGCAATACCCCTCGATTAATTTTACAAACTTCTTTCGTTCTTCGTAAGTTTCATGAGCCATATTATTATCGTCTATTAATTTATAAGCGGACGGAGTGGATACTTGAATTTCTGGGAAAACCAGAATTAAATAAAAAACGGGAATTCCCGTTTTTATCGGCTTAGTTATCTCCCCGACCCCAAAAACCTTTTGAGCTCCCCCCTCGATAAAAAAAGGGACGTCGGCGCCGATTTGAAGGGCCAATTTCTTTAATTTCTGAAGTCCGAATTTTAGCCGCCACTCTTTATTTAAAATTTTTAGAACCGATGCGGCGTTAGACGATCCTCCCCCAAGTCCGCCGCCTATAGGTATTTTTTTTTCGATCGTAAAATCTATGCCAAATGGAATTCTTCCGTTCAAATTTGAAATAATTTTATCTGCGGCTATTTTTAAAAGATTATTCTCCGGCAATATATTACGTTTATCGATAATTCTGATTTTATTTGTATCGTTTAAAGAATACGATAAGCTATCCGACAAATTAGTACGACAAAACAAGCTCTTTATGGAGTGATAACCGTTTTTATATCTTCCGGTCACGTTTAGAAAAAGATTTATTTTAGAATATGATTGGTAATTTTTCATCTGAAATACGCGAAAAATCTATTATTACTTGCTAACCAAAATATACGCGGCCTTCTTCGTCGACATTTAATATTGTCTTACATTCGGAACATCTAAATCTTCCCGGCTTTACCGCTTTAAGGTTTTTCTTACAAATAGGGCATTTAAAAATTTTGGGAAAAGCGCTTTTGGGAATTTCTTCTTTTTTACCGCTCAAATTCTTCTTTGCCTCTTCCAAATTTGAAGAAATATTAAAAAACTTGGAGAAACCTAAAAGTTGAAATACTTCAAATACCTTTGGTTGTAAATATAAAAGAACAAGATCTCCATTTTTCTGTTTTAATGTCTTCAAAAACGCCGTAAAAGCCCCTATTCCCGTCGAAGAAACATAATTTAACTCGCTACAGTTAAATAATATTTTGATAAATCCGCTCTCTATAACCTTATTTACTTCTCTCTGAAAATCGGCGGAATTATAAGTATCAAGGAAACCTTTTAGATTCATTGTTAATACAGAAGCGTCGTCCTTATCTTTTTCCAGATATATTCTTAGCGAATCCTTTATTACAATAACTTCTTCTTGTCCCATTTTTTCCTCTTAAAACAATATTATTGTAGTTTATTTTTTTTATAAAGTAAATACTTTTAAACAAAAAAATAAACTTTTTTAATAAATATAATAACGACGTTTTTTTCGCCGTTATTATATTTATATGCTAATAGAAATTTCGGTAAATTTTTAACGTTCGATTAAATTTATTATGATTTTTTTTCAACTTCATATTGAGCCGCCGCCAGTCTCGCTATCGGAACCCTAAAAGGGGAACATGAAACGTAATCCAGTCCAATGCTTGCGCAAAATTTTACGCTAGCCGTATCTCCGCCGTGTTCTCCGCATATACCTAGTTTTACGTTAGGTCTGGATTTACGCCCCTTCTCGACGGCGATTTTTATTAACTCTCCAACGCCCTCGGTATCTAACGACTGAAAAGGATCGTTTATAAATATTCCGGTTTTCTTCTCGTCGACATAATCTGGTAAAAACTTACCCGCATCGTCTCGCGACATCCCCATAGTCATTTGCGTAAGGTCGTTTGTGCCAAAAGAGAAAAACTCCGCTCTTTCGGCAATTTTATCTGCAAGAAGAGCCGCTCTCGGGACTTCTATCATTGTTCCTACCATATACTTTACGTCTGCTCCGCTCTGTTTTATAATCTCGTCGGCTAATTTTCTGATTCTATCCTCTATCAGTCTGAATTCTTTATAGTCGATAATTAGCGGAACCATAATCTCCGGCTTAACGTCGATCCCATCTTTTTTGCATTTACAAGCCGCCTCGATAATAGCTCTAACTTGCATATCAAGTATTTCAGGGTAAGTTATCGCCAATCTACAACCTCTATGCCCCAACATCGGATTTGCTTCGTGAAGCTGATCTACCCTCTGTTTAACGGTTTCAAATTTAACTCCGATTTTAGCCGCTAATTCTCTCTGTTTCGGCTCGTCGTGCGGAACAAATTCGTGCAACGGCGGATCGATCAATCTGATAGTAACCGGTTTACCGTTCATCTCTTTAAATATACCGACAAAATCTTCTCTTTGAAACGGTAAAAGTTTGTTTAACGCTTTGATTCTGTCTTCAACCTTATTAGCGACGATCATTTCCTGAATAGCGGATCTTCTATCCTCGGTATCAAAAAACATATGCTCAGTTCGGCAAAGTCCTATCCCTTCCGCTCCCAGTTCAATCGCTTTCTTGGCGTCGTAAGGAGTGTCGGCGTTAGTTCTTACCTTGATTTTCTTAATTTCATCGGCCCATTTCATAATTTTTTGATACGAATCGGGTAATTCCGGCATCTTTAATTTTAGTTGTCCGACATATACGTCGCCTGAAGTTCCGTTAAGCGTAATATTTTCTCCCGCTTTTACAACTACGTCGCCGACGCTAAACTGCCCTTTATTATAATCGATATTTAAACTTTCGCATCCTACTATACAGCTTTTACCCCAACCTCTCGCGACTACGGCGGCGTGAGACGTTTTACCGCCGGTTGCCGTCAATATACCCGCCGCGGCGTGCATTCCGCCTACGTCTTCGGGACTGGTCTCTTTTCTAACTAATATTACTTTATTACCTTTCGCGGCGTTTTCTTCGGCGTCTTTAGCGTTGAAAACTACTATACCGGTAGCGGCTCCCGGCACGGCTCCTATACCGTTTACAATGTATTTCTTTTTTAGCTCGTCTTTTTGAGAAGGATCGATTATTGGGTAAAATATCCCCTCTATATCTCTATCCTTGATCCTTTTGATCGCGTCGTTCTTTGTAATTAATCCCTCGTCTACCATGTCCGTCGCTATCTGAAAAGCGGCGAAAGGAGAACGTTTACCGGTCCTGCACTGCAACATATAGAGCTTGCCCTCCTCGACGGTAAACTCAAGATCCTGCATATCTTTATAGTTCTCTTCGAGAGTTTTTCTTACTCCTACCAGCTGAGTATACGCCGCTTTATCGGCTTTTTCAAAATCCGATAATTTTATCGGCGTTCTGATACCGGCGACGACGTCCTCTCCTTGCGCGTTAATCAGATAGTCGCCGTAAAAAATGTTCTCGCCGGTATTGGGGTCTCTGGTAAAGCAAACCCCAGTACCGCTTGTATCCCCTTTATTTCCAAAGACCATTTGCATAACGTTGACGGCCGTTCCGACGACGCCCTTAATATTTTCAACTCTTCTGTAAGTTACAGCTTTTTCAGCCATCCACGAATTGAAAACGGCCGAAATGGATCCCCAAAGTTGTTCTTTTGGATCTTGCGGAAAATCTTTACCAATTTCTTTTTTGTAAAGTTCCTTAAAAAGTTTAACTAACTCGCCTAATTCGTTTTCGTCGACGTCTGTATCGTTAACCTTTTTATCGGCTGGTATACTTAATCTTTTTTTGGTCTTTTCATTTTTAACCGTATCGAAAATATGATCAAATTTTTCCCTTTCTATCCCCATCGCCGTAGATCCATACATCATTATAAATCTTCTGTAAGCGTCGAGAGCAAATCTCTTATTGCCTGTCTTCTTCGCTAGTCCTTCCATAGATTCGTCAGTCAAACCGAGATTCAATATAGTCTCCATCATACCGGGCATCGATATAGACGCTCCCGATCTTACCGATACTAACAACGGATCGTTGCGATCCCCAAGTTTCTTACCTATTGATTTCTCCAGCTTGTCTATACACTCGTCTACTTGTTTATCCAACCCGTCCGGATATACTTTACCGTTTTTATAATACAAATCGCATACTTCGGTCGTGATCGTAAATCCCGCCGGCACCGGCAAACCTATTTTTGTCATCGCGGCAAGCCCCGCGCCTTTACCGCCAAGAAGTTCTTTCATTTTACCGTCGCCCTCGGCCTTTTTATCGCCAAAAAAATAAACGTATTTATTACTCATTTATAATCCTCCAAGATTAAAATACACATAAAAAATTTTCCTAGATTATATGATTAAATTTAAAAAAAATCAATATTTATAAATCTTGATTAAATTGATTTATTTATTCTTCTCCATCTCCTCGCGGGCTTTCTTGATCTTCTCAAGTTGTTGAGTAAGATAAGTATAGTTCGGATTTATCTTTATCGCTTTATTAATCGTCTCTATCGCTTTGTCGTACTGTTTATCGAGATAATACGCTTCCGCCAAAGTATCGAGATAGGCGTCGTTTAACGGCGATAATTCGCAAGCTCTTATAGAATAACCAATCGCCTCTTTAATATTGACGTTGTTCTCGCAATAAAGCCAAGCAAGATTATTAAGAGCAAGATGATTTTTTTTATCCAACTCGATAGATTTCAAAAAAGCCCGTACGGCTTCGTCGAAGTTTCGCATAAGCGAGTATGAATATCCCATATCGGCGTAGTAGTTAGAATTGTTTTTATCTTTTTCAATCGCCGATTTGATAAAATCAACCGCCTTTTGATATTCGCCTATTCGATTATAAAACGACGTAGTTTCTCCGATAAAAGTCGGCGTATTCGGGATTTTATCATTGATTTCTAGCAGAGTTTTCTCAAGTTTGAGATCGTTTGAGCTTTTTTTATACAAATCTATCAAATAATAGTATATTTCAATATTTTCTGGATCGACTGAAAGAGCCGTTAATAAAGTAGTTTCCGAGCCGTCTATATCGCCTCCGTCAAATTGGATAGAAGATTTGATAAGGTAAAAATTGATATAATCCCTGAATTTAGATATAGCCCTATCGGATACTTCTATAGCTTTCTCATAATTTCTTAATTCGATCATTTTTTTTATATAATTCTCATAAACTTCTTTCAATTCGTAATCTTTAGATAATGATTCGTAAAAACTAACATGATCAAAATTTCTTGTATTTGCCAAAGTCAACTCAAACGCCGTTGCGGATGTAAATTCGTTTAGCGTTTTATGAACTTCCGCTAACTCTTCTTTGGGAATTGTTCTTTTTTTAAATTTGAGTTCAAACTCAAAAATCAGAGTATTAACGTCTTTTTTATCTACTTTAAAATCTAGATAGACAAATTCGTTTTCTCTGGAAAAATTTCTTACTTCTCCTTCGACTATCTCGTAATTCTCCGGTATAATATATTCTATCGATTTGTAGTACGAACTTAGGAATTCCCTTCTATGATCGTAATTTGATTTTTCCGGCAAATTTAAAAATCCGGCTAAATTTCCGACGGTATATTTTATCTTAAGTCTCCCGTCGTAGAAAACCGAAGCGAGATTCTTTTCAAACGCGCTGTAAGACGCCTCAATGGGACCCGACTGCTCGTTCGCTCCTATTAAAATAAAATTTTCCGGCTGTAATTGCGGGAAATTTTTCTTCTGGATATCCAGCAAATACGCTTCGATCTCTTTTTCGCTTCTATTAATAAACGAATATCTAAGAATTTCAGAATAACTTCCCGAGAATGTTTCGCTATAAAACATCTCCCCCGAACCGCTAAGATTAAGCGTCGCCTTATAAATCTCTTCAATGCGGTTTTGTTCGGGGGCTATAACGGGAGTCGTCGCGAAAAAGCTATCCCCATTTTCTCTGATAACCAAAACTCTTACGCCTTGATCTACCGAAGGAAGGTTAAGAAAAGGGGTTACCGAACTTGTCGTATCGCAGAATATTTCAGACGATACGCCGCTTTGAACCGGAATATACA
>JAGOCL010000072.1 GCA_017998755.1 Spirochaetota bacterium
ATTAAAGCGCACATTATGATACTAGACGCGTCGTATATCGACAGTTATTGAGTTCGAAATTTAAAAACGGGAATTCCCGTTTTTAAATTTGTAATTTTCTTAAAAATGATTTTTTTTTTGTAAACCAAAATCACTTTTTTCTTGTTTATATATAATAAAGCGCTGCGCTTTAAATATCTAAAACAGGAGAACAAATATGAAGTATGATTTTTCCATAGTAATTAATAAGGAAATTCGAGAAAACATCTTAAAAGCAACAAAATATTTTAACAAGAAAAGAATATCTACGATTATTTCTAAAATTCTTACTATAATGTATCCTTATCTAAAAAATTATCATACAATTAAAGAAGAATATATTCCTATTTACGAAAGAATAAATTGGAATGAAAAAATTCATATCTGTATAGAATATAAAATCTATCTTTTTATTAAAAAAATTTACGGCGACGTTAACGGATATAGTATGGCATACATAATTAGGAGAATTTTAGAGTATTTTACTGAAAATATCCAAAAATATGATAATTTGGGAGCATTTATTTCGGATATGATAATATCGACCAAAAGAGAAAAAAATAAGTTTAATAAAAATCAATTTGACGTTTGGGGGTTTATGGATAGAAACAAAATGAAGAGATATGGGAGATTAATTAATGATGGAGAAAAACGGGAATTCCCGTTAAAGCGCCCTTATCTTTCGATCAAATACAACGAATTTCTACGCCCGATAGAGTTCAACTATACATAAATGGCTTATGATTCTACCGGCTAGAAAGAAAGAACTCCTTCGACGGCAACTTCGGCGCCAAATCTGTGAATGTATTTCGCTGTATTTTTATTGTAATCAAAGCCGTAACCAAGTTTAAATATACCGCTAACGCTGATATTTCGATTAAATCTGTAACCGATCGTTGGAGTCAGTAATATTTCTATTGGGGCGTCGTTAAGATCAGTCGTTCCTAGTATAGTCGTATAAAATTTCGACAAAAGTTCTAAGATAACCGTTAGTTCAACCCCATATTTATCATTTTTGACAAAGTCTTTTTTAAAAAAGTTTTTATAAAATTTACTCTTAAGCGCAATTTCGGTTCTCGTTTCTTTTTTACTTAGCGACTCCGAGTACTCCGCAAGAAATCCGAGCGAAGAGCTTAGGTTAACGTCGTTAAACAAAAAGAAATCAAAGGCCGCCTCCGTTTCCGACGTAAAAACATTCGAGTTATACCCAAAAGAAATAGACTCTGAAATTTTATATTCTACCGTAAATTTTTTAATTCGAAACAAATAAACCTCGCCTTTTCCGTTTATAAGAAAATTCAAATTGTATAACGAGGAATAAGATACCGAATTCAGAATTTTTTCCGTAAAACTAGCGGCGAATTTATAAGGCGCAAAACTATTTTCTCCTATCCACAAAGACCAGTCCCAGCTAAATTTTGCTCCGTCCAATATTTCGTTAAATCTTGTTCTTTCTCCAAAATAGCGTTCGCCGCTATTCTTCCTGTATAGAGACGAGAAAGGGGGGTACGTCGCCAACGTTGTAGTTAAGGCTAAAGAGTTTGCAAAATTTGAGAAATATCTATCCCAATATATTTTTTCGCTCTCTTCCTGAAAATCTGTCCTTAAGTTTCTTGAATATTCAAAATCAAAAAACTTTTTGTTTGAGCCGGACGTTTTAAGATTTACAGACAGCCCTACTTTATTAGAAAAAACCGATTCAAACGTATATCGATTTTCGTAATTAAAGTTAGATAAAAAATTGTAACTAAAATCTCCGATAAAAGATAAATTTTCTAATAGCTTAGCGTTTACTAAAGCGTTAAAATTTTGCCTTTTTATAGTCCCATCGCCAAAAAACGATATAAAATCGTCTCTAAAAAGGTACTGAATGTTATCCAAAGAAAACAAGCCAAAATAAGCGTTATTTTCTGTCTCATTCTCGATACTGTATTTTATCTTACTTTTAAACGTTTCAGTCGCGGTATTCATTTCAAAATAATAACTTGTAAAAATATTTGAAATCTCTTTTGAACTATTCAGAACATCCGCTCCGATTTTCCAATTTATATATTTAAAAATATTTCCTATCTCAAACTGAAATTTTCTGTATTTAGAAACCGGTTCGGAATAATCGTATTTAGCAAGCTCTATCTTTTCGTAGTCGTAAATTAAAGAAAAAATCAAAGGATAATGTTCGGGGCTGTTTTTAGCAATTCTTAACTTCAGGTTTTCTCTAGAATTACTAACGCTTCCGTTTTGAAATAAAAAATCCAAATTTGACTCCGCCCGCCACTCCATTCCCAATAAATTGAAGCCGGTAATCAACGATCCGGTAAGACGATGCCCCCTACTTCTTATCGCCTCTTCGCGAAGAAAGTTTTGAGTATTAAAAGTAGTAGTTACCTTTACGTACGGCGAACTAAAAAACGGGAATTCCCGTTTTTTAAAAACCAATCCCGGATCCGAATAAAAAAATTCGTTAAAATTTGAAAACCCCGCATAGCCGTTCGGATCGGACAAAAATATTTCGTCGATAAATATTTTATTATTCTCCGTATCGTACAATTCGTTTTCAAAATCAAAGCGGATCTCGCTAACGGCGCTTGCGGAAAACGCTCCGACATTGAGAGCGCTAACCGGTATCAAAAATTCGCTCCAGTTAAGGTTGTTAGTTCCGGCAAGATCAAATAGGTAAAAGGAGGAATTTCCGTTTATATCCGTAAGAGAAACCTTCAACTTTCTAGAAGACCTTTTTTCTAAAAACATAAAATATTTTAAGTATTGAAAATTTGATAAGTCGACCGGGTTTATAAACCGCTTATATATATAAAATTTATCGTTTTGGGCTAAGTTAATGCGTAGAGTTCGCTCTCTGTATCTTTGGTAATGAAGTTTTGCGTCAATTTCTTTGTTGTTTTGAGAAAAAATGTTTTCCGCCAGAAGTTCGTCCTCCGCCGGAAATATCTCCGTCGCTATCGAATCGCCGCTTGTGTCAAAACTCCAGCCCGTTTCTACCAACCGCGCTTGATTAATTAATATGGAGCCTGTCGATCCATTTTCTGAATATAAAGTAATACGAATACCCCTTGTTTTTTCAAGCTTAGAGTTATCCGCTATTTTGAAATTTGCCACTTTTTTATAACCGTCTGATACGTTTAAATAAGGAAGTAAAGCGTCCTTATCTATAAATCCGGTTATGTACTGCGTTTCATCCGGATTTAAGACGCCGTCGTTGTTTAGGTCGTTAGAAATGTTTACGCCGTCGCTCTTACTTTTAGTCAGAGTAACGTTTTGGTTTGGTATAAAGTAGTTTATCCCTTCGTCGAAACTCTCTTTAGAGACGCTAAAATCTGTATCGTTAAATTTTTCGGTTATCGCGCCGGCGTCTACGTAAAATCTTACGTTCCCCGAAACGCTTAACGCTTTCAGGGCGACGGTTAGCTCGGTAAAGCTCCGAAAGTCCAGATTAGCTCCGATTTTATTTACCGGAAGAGCTATACTTATCGATTCGCCGGCGGCAAGTTCATAGTCGAGTATTAGCGAGAGCGAGTTCTTTTCGTCGTTATAACCGTCGCTCGAACTGTAAGGCCCTATCGCCGCTCCGTCGTTATAGGCTTCCCGTTCGCCGACGTTTGGATCTGAAAGAGGAAGATATACGGAGCTCGAAGTAAGATTGTACTGATGGCAGTTCTTATAAAACAGTTTCCCGTAATTTGACGAAGCCAGTTCGGTAAAAACCTGTTTGGGAATATTTACCGGAAACCAGTTCCTATAGTCTAAGTCTAGCGCTATTCCTTTCAGATCGTATTCAAAATCCTCTAAAATCGTAAGACCCTTTATTTCCGGATAAAAAAATGATAACGCGGCGTTTGTTTGGAATCCAAGCGAGCCGCCGGATTTATCCGTAAGGACTTTTTTAAAATCTCCTTGAAATTTTACGTTGTATATAAATTCTAACGAGCGCTGTTTGAAATAATAACCGTCTTCCCAAAGTTTGATCGGCATCTTATACCAAAACGAATCGCCGATTATGAGGTAATCGTTTATACGGAAATCGTTTTTTAACGAAGCGGAAATATTAAAATTTTCTTCATCCTCCGACGAATAAACTACCTCTAGTATATCCGAGTCGTTAATTTCAAAATTTAAAACTAGATTGCCCGTTATATAGTCGTAACTGAATTTTGACGAATCAAGAGGTTCGGAATTAAGAAAAACCGTTATACTCGACGGGATAGCGCTCTCGGATAATTTCAGAGCGTCGCTTGTCGCCATTATAGAATATGAAATGATATGAGTAGACGAGTTCATATCCGGCGATCCCGATGAGAGATAAAAAACGGCGGGATCTGCGATAAAATCGTAAAAAGGATAGATATTGCGGATTAAAGCTCTGTTTTTATCAAAATATACTTTTAGACATCCGGAAAACTGATCGTAACCTACGGTAAATCCCGCCGTATACAAATTATTAACGTCGTAAACCGAATACGAAAGTCCGCTTGTTAACGTTGCGGCGGGTAATATTTTATAATAATTTTTAGTTTCAAAAAAAGTATAACTTTCAGGTTTATATAAAACGAGATAATCCTTTCCGCCGTTTGATAAAAAATATTCGGGATTTTTGGTCTTATTGAAATCCGTATCGCCAAATATCCCGTCAATACCGCAATTTAAGTCGCCAACTTCGTAAATTACTCCGTTTACCGAGGTTTTATAATAAATTAATATCATTTCTGTCGAACGCGAATTTGAAAATACGATAGTCCCTTCAACGTAATCTATTTTGTAATCGACATTCTCTTCTAGCAGTTTGAATTTTACCGAATTTATTTCGATATACTCTTCCGTTCCCGATACGGAGGAGTTAGAATAAACCTGAACTATTTCCGTAATATTTCTATCGGGAAGATAAAAACTAACCGCTCGCTCGTACGACGACGACAACGTTCTATTCTCGACAAATTTTTTCGATCCTCTAAATCTGTCCGTTACCCTTTTAGTCGAATCAAACTGGAAATCAAATCTCCCTTTATAAAATTTTGCGCCCCAATCAAACCCGAAATTTATATCCTGCGTTTTGCCTCCGGACAGCGTTCTGTAAGGATTAACTTCGAGATTATTAAATTTATTCGTTATATAAAGACTATTGAACGCTTTGCCTAAGTTGTAGCTGAATAAGAATTCCGTCTGATTTATATCGTCGTTAAAAAAGAGTCTCAAAAACAATCCCGCGTCGGTGTTCCAATCTAGCGATAAAAGTCGTTTTTGTTCGAAGACGACTCCGTTATTAATATTGTTTAAAGTTAGTAGCCATGCGATCTCGGGGTATAACGTAAAGCCCGCTCCGTACCCGATTTTGATCCTCCAGTCTCCGACGATCGACAAATCGCCGTCGATACTCCCGAGTTTAAAATTCAACAATTCAAAGGGCTCGTCTTGTTTTGGTTCCGCTACCGAAAACTCGCCGCTATCTGGAATTTTCAATAACTCGTCGTAGTCTATTATTTTTATGGAAGAATTTATTTCGAAAAGAAAAATTACTAAACAGAGGCCTATCGATATTTTTTTCATAATTTTTTCAACAATATCAAAAATATTTTTACTTTGATAGCATATTTTTCTAAAATTATATTTTATATTGACAATTGAAAATTAAAGTTATATCTAATACTATATAGCAAGAATTTTTTAAAGCGGTATGCGCTTTTTCAAGGACGCATATTGTTAAGAAAATAAGGAGATATGATGGCGGTTAGAATACTTTTAGCAGACGATCTTTCTTTTATGAGAATGGTTCAAAAAGAGATTCTTGAGGAGCGGGGGTACGACGTTGTCGGCGAAGCGTCGGACGGCTTGGAGGCGATTGAAAAATATAAAGCGTTAAAGCCGGAAATTGTTATACTCGACATTACCATGCCGAATATGAACGGTCTAGACGCTATGCACAAAATATTTGATATCGATAATAAAGCGAGAATTATCATGTGTTCGGCGTTAGGACAACAACAACTGATTGTCGAAGCAATTAAAGCCGGAGTAAAAGATTTTATCGTTAAACCGTTCAAACCCGAGCGGATGTTATCGGCTATCGAAAAGGCTTTGAAATAATCAAAGATTTTCCATTAAATTTTAGAATATAAAAGAAAACCAATGAGTAAAATAAAAGTTTTCACTATAGACGATTCTCCGATATATCGTCAGGTGCTTAGAGAGATTATTACATCCGATCCCGATCTTGAATATTGCGGATTTGCCTCTAACGGCCTGATTGCGATAAAAAAGCTTCCCATTATTCAACCCGACATCATCACTCTAGACATAGAGATGCCGGAGATGGACGGTATTCAGACTCTCAGATATATCATGGAGAAAGATCCGAAGCCGGTCATCATGATCAGTTCTTTTACTAAAGACGGCGCCGACATAACCTTCAAGGCGCTCGAGATCGGCGCGGTGGACTATATTCAAAAACCCGAAGTCAGAAGTCTTCATGAGAATATCAAACTTTTAGAAGACGTTTTGCTTTCAAAAATCAAAGTCTTTGCGAATTTCAAACTTCCCGACGCCAAAAGATTTAAACAGATATCCGAAGACGACGGCTTGCCAGTTATAGGCGGCTTGCCCTCTTACGAGATACCCAAAATCCGCTCCCGTCCGATCGAAGCGATCTGTATAGGTTCTTCTACCGGCGGCACGGTAGCGCTTACCAATATTCTGCCAAAAATCAAAGAAAATATCGGCGTTCCCATATTAGTCGTTCAACACATGCCGCGGCTTTATACAAACAGTTTCGCCAACAGACTCAATTCGCTTTGCGGACTTACCGTAACGGAAGCTCAAGGGGGCGAAGAGTTAAAACCAAATACGGTATATATTGCGCAAGGCGGATTTCACATGTCGGTAAAAAATAAAAGAATAGTTCTAGACGGCTCCGATACGGTCAACAATCACAAACCTTCGGTCGACGTCCTTTTCCACAGCGTTAAAGAAGAATTCGGCGACAAATCCATGGCGATTATCCTTACCGGCATGGGCTCCGACGGAGCGAAAGGGATCGCGGCTATAAAGACTGCCGGCGGCTTTACGATAGCGCAGGACGAAGAGAGCTCCGTTATTTTTGGTATGCCCGGAAGCGCTATCAGGACCGGTAAAATAGACCGGATCATCCCGCTATCCAAAATATCAGATTTTGTCAACGAATACGTTGCAATTAATAAGAACAAATAACTTCTGTATTTACGTCTCGTCTTCCGCTAAAGTTATCAACATATCTTCGTCCGTAAGATTAAAGATTTTACTCTTTTCAGGATTTATGTAAATTCCGTAGTTATCCGCGGCCGATTCTTCGAGACTTTTTATTCTGACTCCAAAACATGTCTCTTTTCTTTTTATAGCCGCCGCGCACAATTGGCCAAATGTTATCCCTCCGGCAATATCCGTTATAAATAGCTTAACCGGCTTGATATATACTTCGCTCCCTTCCGCCCTAAACAAGTCTTCATAAATCTTGAGAACTTCAGGGTCTTCGGAACATTGAGCGTATATTTTAGACACAAATTGATTGGAGATCAAGAAGTCTTTTACCCCGACGTTCTGAATTAATTCTATATTATCCGAATCGGCGACTTCGGTAATCAATTGAGTTTTAACGTTTTTAAGATTGAGTTTTTTTAAATAATGCCTAAATTCAAGCAAAGACGCTATCGTTTCCGAATCTTTCAACTCGGCGTCGCCGCCGTCGGGATTTAAAATAATAATATTATCAAACTGCTCCGGTCTGAGTTTTGCAATATCTTCCTCGTTATGTATATCCAGCTTAATTAATCTCATCTTAATATTCGGATGTTTCTTTTGAACTTCGTCAAAATCTTTTTTTACCGTTTCGTTAATTTCCGACATTACCGCAATTATATTCGATCCGTCTAACAAATAATTACTATATTCATCTATAATTATTTTGGCTTTCTCGCTCCACCCTACGATTAGCTGGCTCTCGATATTTTTTTGCAAAGGAACAAATTGAACGGTTTTAAGAGGGTTAACGTTTATCTTTTCGGTTAAATATTTTATCGTCGAATCGTCTTCCGCAATCAGTACGACTTCGTCGTCATTTCCAAAAACCGTTCCCGCGTCCGGATTTAATATTATCGCTCCGTCGGCTTTTTTTATCCCCAAAACGCTACATGTTTCAAAATGAAACAACGCTTCGTCGTATCTCATCCCTTTTAGACCCGACTTGGGTTTGTAAAAATAAAATTCGCTCCCGGCAAATCCGACCAAACTATCGTAAACTTGCGCCAGACCGGAAATTCTCGAAGTCTGCACTATCAACTTGGCCAATATAGATCGCTCGTTTATCGCGACAATATTTGAGAACATACTTCGAGCAAGTCTTCTTTTGTTGTCAAGATGCAATTCCGTTAAAATCGGCATAGCGCTATCCTCTCCGGCGCAAGACAACGCCGCCATGACGGTCTTTAACACCCGCGCGTCTGAAAGCTCTTTCTCCTCGACCGGCGCGGCGACGGAAGAATCGTTTAGTATGATTACCGATTTGGCGTCTTTTACGCCGACTTTTCTTAGCGCTTGCAGACTCGAGGTTGAGCCCGATCTGGTAATTATCCTTGTATTTTCAGGATTTTCTATGCGTTCCCTAAAAAAATCGTCCATCTCGTCTTTTTCTTTTTCGGCGAGAACTACAATCGCCGGTTTTTTTTCCGATTCGTTGGCTATAATTAATTCGCGTATTATTTCTAAAACTCTATCGCCGAATCCGAGTATCAAAGTATGCCCTTTTTCTATTACTCTGCTCCTGCCTTTCCTCAATTCGTCCAGTTTTGCTTCAAATTGGCTCGTTATAAACGCCACTAAGCTTGAAAATAAAACCATTCCCAGAAAAAGAGCGATTATTCCGACTATTCTATTCAAAAAGTTGCTGTCCGTGTCCTCGCCGATAGCTCCGCCGTCGGCAATTTGCAGAAACGACAACCACCACTGATCAAAAACGTTCGCCATACCCTCTTGCGGTAAAACAAGATTGGCAATAAATCTGAAAAGCGCTACGACGACTATAGCCCCTATAAAAAGAGACATAAGCGCTAAAAATATAGACGCGCCGCCCTTAGCCATAAAATTATCGAAAGAGTACTTTATCTTTTCAGAAAAAGAATAATCCTTTTTAGACATAAAACCTCCGAAATTATAAAAACGTTCAAGTAAGTTATAATCAAAAATATACTACATTCTATCCATTATAAATTTATATATTTTTTTTACAATGTTTTTTTTGAGAAATTTATTATTTTTGAAAATAAGTTAGATATTTTATTTTTACTTATTTTTATTATTAATAGTAGTAGATGTAACCTCGAAATCAAGTATTGCTTAAAACCGTCGATAAAAAAAACTTCCGGCGCTCACACTTTTTTTGGGGGGGGGGTATGACGTCGGAAGTAAATAAAATTT
>JAGOCL010000073.1 GCA_017998755.1 Spirochaetota bacterium
TAACGTTATTTATTACAACGATAATTATTATTTTGTTAGCAATCAAATAAGGAAAGACGGTATTGCCGAGTTGTATATCGACACCGACGCGCTTTTTGACGCCTATAAAAGCGAATCGGATGAGTTAAGTAAAATTCTGGACAAATTTAAGCTTGTTGATATTTCAGGGGCTTCTCTAAAAATAAGCAACGAGGAGCTCTTTTTACAGACCTTTACGCAATCTTCGGCTACTGAAGAAATAATAAAGAAGTTTCTTGATTACTCTCCCGGACCGGCAAGCGTCGCAAAATATCTTCCCGAGGATACAAACGTCTATGCGTCGATGAATTTTAAGTCGTTTGAGGAGTTTTATAAAGTATTTCTAACGCTTCAGGAGGGGAAATACGACGATACGGTTGAGAAAATAAACTCCGCTTCGAAGGCTTTGTTGCAAATGGATATTAATGAGATTCTTTTTAGCTGGATAGGTTCGGAAGTTGGAGTATTTACTTCGAGCGTATCGAACTCGCCTACGATTTTCTTGAAAATCAAAGATAAAGAAAAGCTTTTCAGCGTATTGAAGAGATTGTCGGATACAATTTTTTTTGACGTATCCTCGCAAATTGAATTTGAAGGGGTAACGCTCAGTAAGATTGGGATACCTGATTTTTTACAAGCCGTTTTATCTTTATTTGTAAAGGGATTCGACGCGCCTTATTATATCGTGAGAGACGATTTTATATTTTTTTCTATGGATATGAGCTCGTTATCTAATCTAGAGAATAGATATAAAAGCGATAAAACTCTGATCTTTGAAAAAGTATATAAAAATGTATCGAGCGCTATCGAAAAAAATGGAAATATTTTTTTATATTTTAATCTTGGGATTTCAATACCAAAAATTTTACAATCCGACGATATGATATCAAAATTGATACGGCTTTACGAGAAAGGGGCTTTATCGTTAAATATTGATGGCGATAGAATCAAAATTGATTTTGCCGCTCGGGGTATAAACGAGATAAAAACTAGAGCTTTCCCGGGATTTCCAAAATACGTTAAGGAAGGAATTGCGACTGATATTATTTGCAAAGATGTTGCGGGTTCGAAGTTGCCGGAAATTATTTATATTAATAAGGGGAATAAAATTGTTATCGCCGATCTTAATAATCAGCCGCTATTTGATTCTCCGCAAAAGATAGACGAAGAAATAAACGCAAATCCTATCATATTCGATTTCAATAACGACGGGAAATATGAAATTGCGTACGCTTCCGCTAAAGGAAAGTTGTATTATTACAATTCGATTTTAGAGTTGGAAAACGAATATCCGCTGGATCTAACAGTAGATAACTCTTTCCCTCCGGTTTTATATGAGAATAATTTTTTAGGATTCGATAAAAAAGAGAAAAAGTTGTATTTAGCGGGGATAGACGGGCGGAAAGATTATATTGATTTTGAATTTAAGTCTCCGCTTCTTTCGGCTCCTGAAATTTACAAAAAGTATGCAACGTTTTATCCAAAAAGTTTTAGCGGAACGGTCTATCTTACAGACTTCGACTTTAATATTTTGAAGGGGTGGCCGCGGGAAGGCGGAGGGATAGGATTTGGCTCGCCGGTATTAACCGATATCGACCGAGGCGGAGGCGTTGAAGTAGTTTATCTGTCTCAGTCCGGCATACTTAACGTCTGGGATAAAGAAGGAGAAAGGTACGGAGGGAGCCCGTTCAAACTCGACGGGGTTTATTATACCCAACCGGTTGTCGGCGACGTTACGGGCGATAAAAAGCCTGACATATGCGCATTGTCCAAAGACGGCGTCGTAACGATATTATCGCATAACGGCGAAGTTCTTCTTTCGAAGAAAATCAAGGAAGCCGACGGAAAAGAGAGAAAATTACTGCTATTCGACGCAAACTCCGACGGTAAAAGCGAGATGTATATTTACGGCGATAAAAATAGCGTTATAGCGATAAACGGAGCGGGGGACTTGGCGCCGGGATTTCCAGTTACCGGAAGCGGCAAGCCATGTTTTACAGATTTTAATTCCGACGGAGTTTATGAAATGGCGGTAGGAAGTTACGATAATAATATTTACGTATATTCGGTTGTTGTCGGAAAATAACGGCGGCTTAAAAATGAATGAACTTGAGTTTATTGAAAGTATAGATTGTTGTTTTCCATATAACGACGAAAAGAAATGGAAAAATATAATTTCAAAAGGAGTAAAATTAAACGATAATTGCTCTTTTGCAATCTTATATGAAATTTGCCGCGTTCCGGTATCAAAAAAAATAAATAAAATTAAATTGTTTAATATACTGGAATATTGGAAAACTAATTTTAAACATCCGATAAAGGATGAAATATTAAATATTGCTTTATTAATGATAAATAAAACGGATATTGAACCAAAAATAATTATTGAATTAATGAAAAATATTCAAAAATATAAAGGGCAATATTGCGCGTTAAATATTTTGTATTTTGCCCGCGAAGATATAACAGAAGAAATTGAAAGCGAATATAATAAAATAATAAACAGCTGGAAATGAAATCTTCGATAAGCGCTTTAAATAAGTTTGGTATGATATAAATATTTGCAGGATTATAAAAGAATATTTTGAGAATTGGAGATTAAATTAAGGAGTCGATTTAAAATGAAAAAAATACTTAGAAGAAATTTGTTTGTTTTTGTTTTCGGAATAATTTTATTGAATTCTTGCGTAACCGGCGATAAATATTCGGCTCAGACGATTGACGCCGAGTCTATTGAGATGATTGATAAAGTCGATCTGCTGTTACTAGATTATAAAATCTCGAAAGATAAAAATAAAATTGACGAAGCGGAAAAACTGATCGAAGATTTGGAGGCGAGATCGCTGAAAAATAAAATCTTTGAGGCAAAAGTTTTGGGATTGTTTGGCGAGATGGAGTTTTGTAAAGGACAAACGATAAATTTGAAATCTTATGTCGACGGAATCGAAGCTAGGAATAAATACGAAGAGCGGCTTTATATATTAAAAACATACATTACCGGCGACCCTGCGGAAAAAGAGAAAATCCTTTTACAGGGGATAGAAAAAGCCGACGAGAATTCAAAGCTAAAACTTTATCTTGGCGATTTGTATTTCTTATCGGGTCAATTCGGAAAAGCTACGGCTCTATACGACTCGGTATTTACCGAAATTTCTGACGAATATAAGAGTTATTATATAAAAAAGAGAGAAATATCAAAGAATTTTATAGACAAAAAGATTGCCGGTAAAAATACTATATTATCGTTGTTAAAAGATAAAATTACGGTTGGCGATTTGATTGCAACTATATTCGACGAGACGGATTTGTTGAACGTTTATAAATCGCAAAAGATAAAAGACGGTTATAAGAACTTAATTAATGATAAATTCTTTTACGACATAACTCTGACTTTAGAAAAGGAGATAAAAAGGAAAGACGTCGCTTTTTTTCTTTTAAAAACGCTGTCAATTAAAGAGAACGATCCGAATATGATTAATAAATATGTAGTTTTACCTACTAACGAACTTTTAGACGTCGAATCAACCGCTTTAAGTCCGGTTCCCGACATATCTACGCGGGACTACTTTTATACGGCGGCGTTAATTCTTGTTGAAAGAGAAATCATGGATCTTCCCGACGGAGAGCGGTTTTTTCCTGAAGATTTTATGAGCGGAATAGAGTTTTTTGGCGTCCTAAAAAAACTCTAATTTGACTTGACAAATATTAGCATTTTTTATAGACTATGAGACACTATTTTTTTGAGGCGCGTAGTTAATGTTAGACGGAATCAGTAAATCTTTAACCGATATTTTCAGGAATATTAGCGGAAAGTCGGTTATAAATGAAAATAATATAAAATCTGCTATACAAGAGATACGAATAGCTCTTCTTGAAGCCGACGTTAATATTTCTGTAGTAAGAAGCTTTGTTAAATTTGTTACGGAAGAGTCGATCGGCGAGAAAGTTGTCCGTTCGGTAAATCCTCGCGAATACTTTATAAAGATAGTAAACGATAAACTTGTAGAAATACTCGGAAGTAAAAATCAAGATATTATTTTAAAACCGAAGGATACTCTTTCGGTTATTATGCTTGCCGGGTTGCAGGGGTCTGGAAAAACGACGACCGCCGGAAAACTTGCCAACTATCTTAAGAAAAAAGACGATAGGAAAGTATTGCTTTCAGCTTGCGACGTATACAGGCCGGCCGCTATAGATCAGCTTATAAGAGTCGGCGAGATGGCGGGCGTCGAAGTATTTACCGGCGACAGGAAAGATCCGATAAAGATAGCGAAAGAGGCGTTAAAGTACGCCCGCGAAAATAAATTTGATACGTTGATACTAGATACCGCCGGACGGCTTCATATCGACGTAGATATGATGAACGAAGTTCAGAAACTTGCAAGAGAGACTAAGCCGGACGAGATTCTTTTTGTCGCGGACTCGATGACGGGACAGACCGCCGCGGATATAGCTAAAGAGTTTGATAATTACCTTGGGGTATCTGGGATAATTCTGACAAAATTTGATTCCGATACAAGAGGCGGCGCGGCGTTATCGATAAAAAACATTCTCAACAAGCCGATAAAATTTATCGGAGTATCGGAGAAATTAGACGGATTGGAAGTCTTTTATCCGGACAGGATCGCGTCGAGAATATTGGGTATGGGCGATATAGTATCTCTAGTCGAGAAAGCCGAGGAGATTTACGATCAAGAAGAGGCGGAGAGACTTGAAAAGAAGATCAGGAAATCGGAGTTTACGCTACAGGACTTTCTGGATCAGCTAAATCAGATGAATAAAATGGGTTCGATTGAAAATATATTAGAGATGATCCCCGGTATGAAGGGGCAGATGGGTAACATTAATATAGATGAAAAAAAAATAGCGAGGCAGAAAGCTATTATTCAATCGATGACTATGAGAGAGAGAGAAGATTTTCGATTGGTTATGGGACCTAGAAAGAAGCGCATCGCCAAAGGGTCGGGGGTTACGATACTGGACGTCGATAATTTGTTAAAAAATTTTCAAAAATCGAGACAAATGATGAAAAATGTGATAAAAGGAAAAGGTAAGTACGGGAATTTAGATATGGGTAAAATGTTTTAACCCTATTTATATAGAATATTTTAATAAGGAGGAGCTAATTGGTAGCTATACGAATGAAAAGAATTGGGACAAAGAAGAGGCCGTTTTACAGAATAGTCGTTATTGATTCGAGAAAATCCAGAGACGGGATATTTATCGAACAGGTTGGGATTTATCAACCGTTAAACGAAGATTCAAAACAGTTGAGATTTGACGCCGAAAAAATTAAGAAATGGTTTCTAGCCGGAGCGCGCCCTTCGCCAATCGTAAAGAAATTGCTTAATAAGAGCGCTTTTAAATTTGATAGAGAATTGCTTTTAGCTAAATAAATTTTTAATCAAAATATTAAAACCTAAAGGAGTATGGAATGAGTGAAAAGGAACTGGTAGAATTTATTGCAAAGTCGTTAGTCGACGATGCAAGTAAGGTACAGGTCAATATGATCGAAAGCGAAAAATCCACCATATTGGAATTATCTGTCGACGAAGCGGATATAGGTAAGATTATAGGTAAACACGGTAGAATAGCTAAAGCTATCAGAACTATTTTAAGCGCTGTATCTAATAAAAGCAATAAGAGAGTATTGTTAGATATTATTGATTAAAATGGATTTGTTGAAAATTGGTTTTATTACAAAACCTCGCGGATTGAAGGGGGAACTTAAGGTTTTCCCTTTGACCGACGATGTGAAAAGATTTAAAAAGTTAGATTATATAATAATAAAAAAAGACGACGAAGAAGTTCGGTATAAAGTACAGTATTCTTCTGTTACGCCGAAAGAAGCGATTATCAAGCTGGAAGGTTACGATAGACTGGAGTCGGTTGAGTTTCTGGCCAAGAACTCTATTTATATAGAGAAAAAAGACGGAGACGGTCTAAAAGAGTGGGAATATTACACTCAAGATCTAGTCGGATGTAAAGTATTCTATAACGACAACGAGATAGGATCGGTTAAAGGGGTATTCAACGCCGGCGCTAACGATAATATCGTGGTAGATTTTAACGGGGACGAGGTTTACTATCCTTTTGTTCGCCATTATTTCGATAAAATCGACGTTGCTAATAAAAGCTTAGTAATAAATCAATACGAGGGTTTCTTTGATTAACTTTCACGTTTTAACTCTATTTCCTGATTTTTTTTTTCTTTCGCAAATTCCGGCGTAATAAAAAAGGGGATTAATAACAAGCTATTAAGTATTAATGTTAAAAATATTAGGGATTGCTCGATTAATAATCAGAATCAAGTTGACGATACCCCTTTTGGCGGCGGTCCTGGAATGTTGTTGAGACCCGAGCCGCTTTTCGACGCGTTCAAATCTCTTAACTTGGAGAAGAACGGCAGAAAAACGATATTCTTCTCTCCTAAAGGGGAAAAGTTATCACAAAACTATATAAAAAACTTGACAAATTACCAAAATATAGTATTAATATGCGGACGCTACGAGGGGATCGACGAGAGAGTTATCGAGAGTTTTGTCGACGATCAAGTAAGCGTTGGAGATTATGTATTAACGGGCGGGGAGTTGCCCGCTATGATTTTGATCGACTGCGCGTCGAGGTTTATCGAGGGCTTTATAAAGAAAGAGTCGTTGATAAACGAGTCGTTTAGCGGCGGTTTGTTAGAGCATAGGCAGTATACTAAGCCTAGAGAATATCTGGGGATGAAAGTTCCGGACGTTTTGATATCCGGTAATCATAAAGAGATAGAGAAGTATAAACTTGAAGATTCGCTTCGCGAGACTTTAAAATATAGACCGGATTTGATAGAAAACGGAAGTTTTGACGAGAATATCATTAAAATTATTGATAATATAAAAAAGGAGTTGGAAAATGAATCTTATTGATCAAATTGAAGATATAGAGGTTAATAACGTTTTGGCCGAAATGATAAAGGGGAAAGATCCTGAGAAAGACGCCGCTTCAATCAATAAAGTTAAAGAAGAATTTTTAAATAGAAGTAAAAACTTCACTGTAGGGGATTTGGTAAAAGTAAACGTAAGGATTGTCGAAGGAAAAAGAGAAAGAATTCAGGTTTTTGAAGGATACGTAATATCTTTTAAAGGAAGCGGAATTACTCGTTCCGTGAAAATAAGGAAAAGCTCCTTTGGCGTCGGCGTAGAAAGAACGTTTCCGTTATATTCTCCAAAAGTAGAGAGTTTTAATCTCGTTAGAAGAGGTAGAGTAAGAAGAGCGAAGCTTTATTATCTAAGAAAGAGGACCGGAAAGAAATCTCAAATCAGAGAAGATATAAATTTCAAAACCGCCGAATAGAAATTAATGAGGATAAATATATCCGAGGGACAGATTAAATTATTTAAAAATTTAAGTAATTTGAGCGTTAAAGTCCTGAGGGTAAGGGGAACGACGACAGACGTCGTTATAAATGGGGGTAAGCTGACTT
This sequence comes from Spirochaetota bacterium, assembly GCA_017998755.1. Lineage (GTDB taxonomy): Bacteria > Spirochaetota > GWE2-31-10 > GWE2-31-10 > MWDO01 > MWDO01. The sequence goes on from JAGOCL010000073.1 coordinate 7,487, forward strand.
TGCCTTACCCCCTTTCGTTAAACAAGTCTTATACGGCTAAAATTTCCGGAAACGCGCTAGAAATAGTAGAGACTAAGGAAACATTTCTTAAACCGAAGAGTATACAAGAATCAGACTCGGCTGATAAATTTACAAACAAAAAGAACGATAATATTTCGCCTGAAAACGCGGCTCTGAATTTCATACTAAACGATTTGTTTAAAATAAACATTTTTGAGAGAAATAAATCAAAAAAGTTTATCGCCCTTAAAGAAAAAAATAATAAAAGTTACTTTTTTGTATTCGATACTTTCTTTTATAATACTAAGTCTAAAATTTTATTAAAAATAGATAATCATAAAAGCGTTACTATGAACGCGTTTATGGAAGATAAAAATATAGATCGAGATAAAATATTTCGGGATATCAAATCAAAACTATCAGGCGAATTTACTTCGATAAAAGTAAATATATCTTCTATGAAAGAGTCTTTTCTAAAAGACGCCGAACTTTTATTTGAAGATAATTCGATAGATATCGAAGCTTAACAAAAGACGTCGATTTAATGTAGTCGGCGGACTAAAGTTTTAAAATAACTAAAATTATGTTGAAAAATAATATAATTAGCGCTAAAAATAATCCATGAGCAAATTCATAAAGAATTTATTTTGGCGATTATATCCAAAAAAAATCTACGGTCTGATAGGCCCCCCCGGCTCGGGTAAAAGTTTTCGCGCGTTTTTGCTTGCAGATAAATATAAAATTGAATTTATCATCGACGACGGACTTTTGATACAGGGGCAACAGATTATTGCGGGCAAATCCGCTAAAAGAGAGCAGTACCACGTCGCCGCGGTTAAGAGAGCTATTTTTCACGAACCAAAACACGCGCGCGAAGTCCGTAAAAAACTCTATAAACTTAAATTTACCAGCGTTCTCATTTTGGCGACTTCTGAAAATATGCTCAATAAAATTGTTGAAAAACTCCACCTTCCCAAACCTACTAAAATCATAAAAATAGAGGATATTGCTACCGAAGACGAAATACGACTCGCTCAAAAAAGCAGGCTGAAGTACGGAAAGCATGTTATGCCGATACCTTTGATGGAAGTAAAAAAAATATATCCCAATATAGTGCTTCACGCAATACACATGTTCGTCGACGAACCCAAAGGTTTCTTTTTCAAGAAAAACAAAAAACGCCTGATAGAAAAGACTATAGTTAGACCAAATTTTGGAAATAATGGAAATATTTCTATATCAGAGACCGCCTTGCTTCAAATGGTAAGTCATTGTATAGTAGAGTATTCTAACAATATAAAGCTTCTCAAAGTATCGGTAATCGAGAAGGACGAGGGATTCTCTTTGGATCTAAACATATCGGTGGACTACTCGATGAACAGCCCCGATACGATCAAAACTATACAGACGATAGTAAAAGATAAAATCGAGCAGTTCACGGGAATTCCGATTATAAAGGTAAACGTTCAAATTGTCGAATCTCATTACGAATAAAAAATATTTGACGCTACTTTTCATCATAATTGCGTCATTTTCAGCTTTTTCGATCGAAAATGTGGGAATTTCAAATTTATACTCTCCTTATAAAAATATAAATCCAGATTTTCACAATTTAATTTACGAGAATATTCTCTCAACTTTTACCGAGTTATCCGGAGTCGAAAAAAGAGCTGTTAATTTATCGTTAACGGAGGCGGCGCTAAAGAAATATTTAAAAATAATAGTAGAGAAAAAAAACGAATCTTCCGAGGGATTTAATAAATTTATATCTGAAACCGCGGGATTAGATTATTGTTATTTTCTGGATATTTATTTTTTTAGGCAAACCGCGCAAAAAAATTTTTATGATCCGCTCATATCGGAATATAAGATAGAATTGAAAATGAACGTTATTCTTTTGGACGTT
>JAGOCL010000074.1 GCA_017998755.1 Spirochaetota bacterium
ACCCATATCCAGCATTCTTTGAATTAACATATCTCTATCGTAAGAACCTTTAAGATCGATTCTACCGACATAAATATCGTCGCCCCTGAAGTTGTTTTTTTGAATCCTATACCTGATTGACATAAATCCTCCTTTTAGTCCAGTAGCCCCCGACTAAAGGCGAGGGCTAATATAGGTTGTATGGTATATCATACAAAATGTATCATAGCGTATACACTGAAAGAATTTGCAATGCAAGAATTATTTTAGAAATAATAGGGTAGGGGAGAAAAATATCGTCGATTATGCTTTATTTCGCCGGTCGGATCTTTGTATCGCGACTATCAATCAGTCGCGATACGATGGTCAATTAAGAGCTCTGCGACTCATTGATAGTCGGGGAGCGAGGAGCATAGAAGAGTAGAGCGCTGGTATAAAGAGATATAAAAATGCAAGATTGTTTAATTAATGACAAAATTGTTTAATAAATAAGAAAAATTATTTGAAATTATATGATATTATAGATAATAAATAAAGTTTGTTGACAAATCAATTCTTTATTATATAATTTATTATAATTTGGAGGAAAATTATGTTAAAATTTGTCTCTTCTCTTCTCTTCTCTTCTCTTCTCTTCTCTTCTCTTCTGCTGATATTGGGTTGTAGCAACCCTGCTTTGTTGGTAGACAACAGCCAAAAAAATTCAACAATAGCTTTACAACAAAGGACAATCCCTAAAAGGTCTGACGTCGTGAAAAACGAAAATAACGTTATAACTGATAGGAGTATAAAAATAAGCGGAAAAGACCTTTACATAAATTCTAAATTTATGAGATCTATTGTTCCGTCGAATCGTTTTGCCTCGATTACAAGAGGACGCGATATTTCCGACGATTTAGAATTCCCAAACGATAAATTAATAGATTCTATTGCAGAAAAAATATGGACTTCCTCATCTGAAGAAGAAAAAAATTATTTTTTAGATAATATTGACGAGTTAATAATAGATATGGATGTAGTAATCGAAGCTGAAGCTTCGGACGACGCTACAAAAGAGTTGACCGATAGAATGAAACAAATAAATGAAGCGCAAGACGAACTTTTTAACGGACTTGGGCTTGACGAGGCGGCAATAACAGTTGAAGAAACAAGATCTCTTAATGAATTGGAAAGTTTTAATCCTACCAAATATAGAGCTGTGAATAAATTTAACAGATACAGGAATACCCAAGAAGTAATAGTAAAAGCGGCTGACTTAGCATGCTACTTTTTAATGAATGGCGATATCGAAGAGGTTGAAAATATAGCTGATATGTTTGACGCGGATATAGATATTGAAAAAATAAAGAAAATACAAATAGGAAAAGCCGAAACTAGAGGTACAGTCGGGGTTGCCGAATCGGAGTTTGACCCGCAACTAAAGGGAACTTTAGAATGGATAAAAGATAATGGGAAAAGCGGAGATATAGTATCGAGATGTCTCTGGGATACAAGTCCTTATGGAGCTTACGATCATAGCGGTTTATTAAATAAAGAAAGATTTCTTTTTGACCCAAAAGATAGCGGGAATAGTAATACTAAATGGGCTAAGTGTATACTAGCATCGTATCCTAATGAATTAAAGGCGCCGTCCTACGACAAAAGAAAACCGGAGAGATTGGAGTACGCTGCATATGAACCACTTGCAAATTTTACCGATTCAAAACATATGGCTGTCAATAAACCAAAATTATCGAGTTACGGTTCTGTTATATTAAAAACAGCGACAAATCATTTTTACGGGGATAATGGAACTAAAAATAATTACGACAAATGGTGTGCAGGAATTTATGATCACGCTAAACTCGGGTTTAAATATAAACTATACAATTGCGTTTTTGAGACATTAAAAACTTCAAACGCATCGGATATAGCTACTGAACAAGTAAATTACTGCAGTTATATCCCATGGTACGGATATTACCGTGGACTTGGAATAGATATTGATTCGGATACTTATAGAAATTCTACAGGTAATATGAAGGTTCCACAGGATATAGTTAATTCGGGTAATCCTAAAACTATTATGGTATGGGTAACAGTTAATCAAGCGGCCGGATGCGGTCTTTTTGGCGGAGGAAGCGGCGGATACTATGTTGAAGAGCTTGATTATTCTTCCTGTAAGACAAAACTATATTCGTGGCATCAATAGAAGAGAGTAAGTCGCATTGTTAGAGATTGGTTTCTTTAGCAATGCGATTAAATATTTAGGTATTTATATGAACAAAAAAATAACTTTTTTAATATTTGGTTTAATATTCTTATACTGTTGTAATTGCTCAAATGAGATTGATCCTGGTTATTACCCGATTTTTGACGGGATTAATGCCGATGAGAATACTATTTATTTTGTTAATAGAAGTAATGACGAAGTTCATAAAATATATGCAGTAGATACAAAGAAAGAAAATAAAATTTATACTTATGAATTTGATAGGAGAAAATTCAGCAATGTAATTTATAGTATGGTTTATGATGTATCTTTTGATATAAATCCATATTTTGTCTTTATGAACGGCGATGCGTTAAAACTTGATGTTCGCTCGGGGAAATTTATAAAATTTGACATTGATTATTATGCCGGATCGATAGCAATAGTTGATTCTAAATTATGGATTACGCCAGATGTTCCCGGCTTAGAAAATACTCCTGTAAGCTATTTTACTTATGATGATAAATATAAAAAAACAGAATATATTATTTTGCCGGAAGGAATATTTTATTGGTCTTGGGGAAGAATTAATAATATATATATATCGATTTACTATGCGGAGAATTATTCAAATATTTATAATTTAACGACAAATCAAATGAAAAGAGATGTTTTCAATAAAAAATATTATATTTACAATTTTTTTTGTAATAATTATTTAGTTGCATGGAATCTGGATATAGAAAAAGATGGGGGAGAAATATATTTTATAAATTCATTTGAACCGGAATTAGATTATAAATATCTATTTTCAATTAATACTGATGAGCTTGTTTTTGCAGAGATGTTTGAGGATGAGAATTATATATATCTTGTTAGCAGAGAATATATAATAAAAAGAAATAAAAATAATAATTACGATGTTGAAAAAAATGTAAGATTTAATAATAAAGATTCTCTTGGGTTCTATTGTAAAAACGGCTATATCTGGCTAACCTGCGAAGATTACGACGGCGCGTATAAAGTCAATATGGACGATTTGAGCTATGAGATTATAAAATGAAAAATATATTTATTCTGATATTTATATTTTTTTTTAATATATACATTAATCCGGATGATATGACTAACGATTTTGAAAAAGATAAAGAAACGTCGTTTCAACATAATTTCAGCGGCGTTATATCGAATACTATTAACTTAATTGCTTTTGATAATACGGCTCTCGATTTTTACGATTTTACTTTTAAATTTGAATATCAATTTTTTAAAAGAATAAATAACCTTTATAAAATTGGCGTCGGCTTATCTATCGGCGATTCAATAAGCCCCGGCGGATTCATGACTTCAATCGGTTATATTTATTTTACCTATAATTTTTTTAACAGAATTCATCAAAAAGTATCTTTTAATAATCTGGTCGGCTATAATTGGAATAACAGATATGCTTTATTTGAGCTTGGTATGGTTTTCTCGTTTATAAATTTTGGAAACTATTATCAAAGTTTTTATTATCTGACCTTTTTATTGTCTCCCTATATATTTATAGGAGCGCTCAACATTGATTATAGTAATATAAGTCATATAATAGGAGGATTCTTTGAATGCTCTTTTGACATAGGTAAATATACTACAGATGTTTATTCAATAATGAAGCGCGCTTATTGTTATATAAGTTTCGGGATTGAATACCGTATAGGGTATAGTCTAGATAAATAGAAATTGAAAAATTTACTTTATATTTTATTTTATTCTTTTCTGTTTTGTTGTTGTTCTGGCGCCGTTAATCAAACCGAAGAGGACTTGGATAAAATCAGCGAAGATTGGACTATGATGTTTTATCTCGGAGCGGATAATAATTTGGAGTACGATTTGTTAAGAAACGTCAAAGCTATTAAAGAGTCGTATCAAGGGGGATGCAACGTTATAGTATTTATAGACAGAAGCGCCTCTTATTCTATAAATTCCACCATTTTTGGCGAGAATTTCTCCGAATGTAGAATTTATAGAGTTAAAAAAGAAAATCGGATAGAGCTATTAGAAAAAGAAGATTATTTTTATAATACAACGCCGGATAACTGGGATTACAACTTTAATTCGGCAAATATACTTGTTTTAAAAAAATTTATTGAGTATTGTAAAAATAACTTTCCGGCTCGCTATTATTCTTTGATTATCGGTTCGCATGGGGGCGGAGCGAGAAGCGCTAATAGCGATAGAAACGTAGTATACGACGAAGTATACGGCGAGTGGATATATACCGCCCAATGGACTGATTATTTATCTAAAGAGCATTCTGTCGATATCTTGGGTTTAGATGCCTGCTTTATGGGAAATATTGAGTTTTTATATCAAATTAGGAAAAATAACGGTAGATTTAGCGCCGATTATGTTATTGCCTCGCCTCCTACGGAATGGGGGTATGGTTGGAATTATTCAGGTATTTTTCAACGAATTACCGAAAATGAGGCGTTTGTCGTCGAAGATATAATAAGCGATATTACTGGGGGGAAAAGAACGATTTACGCGTCTAATTTATTGGCTCCGCAGGATTTAGGAAAGATAATTATTGAGGAGCAGTATGATTATACTTCTTTGGAAACCGACGATCAAGTTTTAGCTCTTTACAATACTGAAAAATGCGTAGACTTAAAAAATTCTCTGGACGCTTTATTTATTGGGTTAAAAGATAATTCTACCGACGTCGAGAATATTCGAGGAGAAGGAGAAATTAATCAGGCGGACGCGCTTTTTTATTTTGACAGTTCTTCAACTGACGAATGGATTGATTATTGCTATTTTGATATTTACGATATATGTACAAAAATAATTTTATCAAACAATTTTTCTCAATATATAAAGAACTTCGCTACGGAGGTTCAGGAAAAAACAAACGAGGTTATATTATATTCTTTTTCCGGCGGTTATTTTAAAAGATTTCAGAATAATATCAACGGGGTGTCGTTCTTTCTCCCCGACGGAGACGCTCTTTATGAAGGAGAAAAGGTTTACCGATATCAGAGCTGGTATAACGCGATAGCGGACAACGATTCTTATGGTAAACTCTCTTTTTGCTCGGATAACGCTACAATGGGAAACGGGCTTGTCGAAAATTATTTTGAAGTATTAGACTACTGGTTTGATAATCAAGACGAAAGCGGCGGTTATAACGGCTATGAATATTGATTTTTTTTCTGCAAGAAGTTTAAGTCTTTTTAAAACATTTTCCACGATTCATATAATCGCGCTTATGTTAATAGTTGTTCTTTCAATGTTTTTGTTATATATCTTAAAAAATAAGTCTGAGAGAGATAAAAAGACTTTTAGAGTTATATTAGGATTTTTTGCTTTATTCTTCAAATATTTTACGATATTTGGCTTATTGTCAACGGAAACTTTAATTTAAAAGAGTCTTTGCCTTTAAATATATGTTCTGTATCTTTAATTTTAGTATTTATTTTGTTTTTAACAAGAAATAAAATAATCTTCAGTATTCAATACTTCTGGGGAATAATCGGGAGTTCTTATGCTTTAATTTTTCCGAATATTATGCATAATTTTCCTCATTTTAGATTTGTTGAATATTTTCTAGCCCATGGATTAATACTTTTTTCCGTTTTGTATTTTTTATATACAGAAAAATATTCAATATCATTAAAGAGCGTTGTTATAACTTATATTTTTTCAGTATTATATCTTGGGATTGTTTTTTTATTAAACTTAGCATTAGGCGCTAATTATTTGTTTTTAATAAAAAAACCACAATTTAGTAGCTTTCTTGATCTATTTGGAAATTATTATAGACTTGGTCTCTTATTAGGAATTTTGATTTTGTTCATTATTTTATATATTCCTTTTTTATTACCAAAAATATATATGAGAAATAGAAAATAACGATCTTAAATTATTCCCCGTTTGAAATTTAAAGCGATTTAAATATTTACAAAATAAACGTAGATAAAAGATTTCAGTAATATTTAAAACCAATAAACACATTCCCCTTGCATTGCGTTCCCTTTGATAGTATTCCTTTTAGTCGTCATTTCGACGAGTAGAACGAGGAGAAATCTTTTTCAATATGATTAAACGATTCCTCGACTCCGCTCGGAATGACAAGAGAATAAAAAGGGAGGCGCAATGAAGAAACTTATAATACTATTTTCATTTATTTTCCTGCTATTCGGTTGTTCCCGCGAGACGGCGGAAAAACTTAAAAACGCAAGCGACGATTATTATAGTTCCTCAATATCGGCATTATCGCAGGTTGAAGTTATTTACCTGAAATACTTACCGGTCGATAAAGAGGGTAATATTGATAAGAGTTTGAAATATGATGTAACAAATCATTTTGATAAAATTGCGGCGGCTTACAAGTCGTACAAAGATATTTTTGATCGATTGGAAACGGGTTATTATTTAGCCGCCCCGACAGTTAAGAAAACAAAAGCGGTATTGGAAAAACTTATCAAACAACAGATATATTTTTTTCAATTATTGGATCAATCGAATTTTATAAATATAATTGACTCCGATATCGAGGAGGGATTTCTTGGTAATGAAGAAATATTGGAAGAAGATTTGAGCGTCGAAACGCGACGATTACTATATTCTGCAATCTTGAAAGGATCGCTTGTTTTGGAACTGGTTGAAAATTATAATAAGTTTGACGCGTCTATTTTAAACAATATAATTTCCGATTACAAAATAAGGTTAAATAATCCGGATTTTAATGAAAATATAAATTTCATCGTCGATAAAATCGGAGGTAAAAATGAATGATTTCTTATTGTTAAAGTCGATAGGGGAGGGGATAGCCGAGTTAAAATCAAAATATCGTAGCGCTCCAGATTCGGATAAAGAGAAATTATCGATTGAAATCGAGAAACTTTCAAGCGAATATAAAAAAGTTTATCAATTATCTCTGAAAAATGGGCTAATCGTAACCGACGACGACGTTACCGAAATGGAGAGATTAAAAAAAGAGATAGAAAACTGCGCTACCGGCGCCGAAATATTAGAAACCGTAAAGAGCGCGATCTTATGGCTCTTAAGTATCTTAAAAAAGATAATCTAACTAATCAAATATGAAGAAAAAAACATTTTTATTGACCAACGGATTTATAATCTTTCTAATGTCCGGAATTATTTATATCTGTATGGAGGTTGTTTTTACTTCGTTATTAACCGATGAAACGATAAAAAAGTATGAGTTCAAAGAGACCTCGAGAACGTCGTCGGAAAAAGAGATAGAAAAAGCAAGTTTAATCGGGTTTTCAAGCGGCTGGATGCTTATAATCGGCGGGATTTCCGGCTTATCGTTATTCGGAATATATAAACTGATAAATAAGCGGTTTAATATTTTTTTTGCTTCACTTCTTGGGGCTGTCATAATTAACATTATAGAGTTTTTTTTCAGGAGTTATTTTAAATCTCAATTTTAAACTGAATATCTGGGATTATTCAAATCAGTATTTTAATTTATTGGGGCAAATATGTCTCTCTCAATCAATGATATATCTCTTTTTCATCTGCCCCGTATCGTTCTGGTATTTTGGTTTTCTTGAAACACAATATCAAACCGATGAAAAGAAATCATTTACCTTGTTAATAGTCTATAAGAATCTTGTTAATCCGAGAGCGCTTAATATAGAGAGGATGGGGAAGAATTATTCTTCGATAAAATAGTCATTCTTAGGGTCGTAAATATACGCTTTCTTTTTCCCGTTTTGTTTAATTATTATCCTGTTGTTGTAATAAGTTTTCTCAAGATATTTATCTATCCTATTATCATAAATATTGATTGTAGGCGGAGGCGGTTGAGTATTTTGACTTTGGCTAACAACCACATCGGCGGATGCCTTTACAATCCCAACGAAAAAAACAAATCCTAAAAACAATAAAAACGCAATCATAACAAACTCCCGTATATTTGTAGCAATATTTGCGCCTTAATTTTAACCTCCATATATGAAGAAACAAGCGCATAATTCGTTTTATATATATTATTATCTTGATCAAAAGAGATATAATAAAAAATATTATATATACCATAAAATATTTTATCATATCTCTAAAATCGACTTTTAAAAAGCGATTGCATCGGCTTAATAAATGGCGCGGCGTTTGCTAATAAAATATATCGGTTGCAAAAGGAGCGTAATTATTTTGAAAAAGGTTTGTTTTTTTTGTGGAAAAAGAATAATATCGGGTAGATATTGCGCGCTATGCGCTCAAAAATATATGATGGGTAATATAGCGATTGCCGAAAAAAATATTCTTGGTATGAAAACCGGTAAATTTATGCTGATTGAAACGCCTGATTTTCAAAAACTCTTCCCGCAAATTGATATTTACGAAAAAGATGTTTTTAGCGTTACGAGGAAATATTTTAAAAAACTGGCAAGCGTTGTTATAGATTAAAGTTTATTATGAGGTAAATATGACATATTTGACAAACAATGAAACAGATTTCGAAAGAATAATACTTGAATATGAAAATAAAATTATTAAATACAACAATAATAATCTTGAAAATTACAAGTTTCATTTTTCAAAGGCGATATATTACTTTAAAAAGTGTGATTATAAAGAGACAATTGAAGAAATAACAATATGTATTGATTTAGATGTGGACAAAAAAGATTATTTACTAAGAGGTATATGTTATTTAGAAAATGAAGAAACAGAAAGCGCAATAAGTGATTTTAATGATTATATATCTGTTTTTTTAGATGATTATATAGGATATTATTTTAGAGGAATTTCAAATAAAATATTAGAAAAATATTTTAAAGCTATAAAAGATTTTAAATCTGTAATTAAAATTAATAAAGATTATATCTATGCATATTTAAATTTATCGGATGTTTTAATTCAGATTGAAAATTATTCGGATGCATTAAAATGTTATAAAGAAATATTTTCTATTGAGCCGATTTTTGAAAAGGATGATAATATTAATTACAATATAAGTATTTGTTACTTTAATATGAAAAATTATAATGATTCCTTAATATTTATTAATAATATTGATAATAAATTTAATGGTGAAATGTTTTTTCATAGAGGAAATATTTTTTATGAATTAAAAAGAACAGAAGATGCCTATAAAGACTATGAAAACGCTTTAAACAATGGCGTTGAAGAAATATATAAAATTATAATAAATTTCAAATTAAATAAATATGAAGAAGCTATAAAAATTCTGAAGAATTATT
>JAGOCL010000075.1 GCA_017998755.1 Spirochaetota bacterium
GTAAATCTCCGCCGTTTGTATCCCGTTAGCGCAAGGAGTCCGCGTTCCTACTATAGATATGGATTTGTAATAATCAAACGATATATCCCCTTTGTAGTATAGCAAAAACGGGTAGTCCGGTATCTGCTTTAGCCCTTCGGGATAGACGGGATCGTCGTAACGTAAAGTCTTTATATTGGCGTTGTCGATGAAATTCGACATTTTTTTGGCCTCGGAGACAAAATATTCGACGTTAAACCTCGAGCCGCTCCAATTTCTACCGAGAATGTTTTTTATCGTCGATTTACCAAGTTCCATTATCTTTTGCGACGACTGATATTTTGAGAATAAAGTCGTCTTCTCAAGCGGAGTTATACTTTCGTCAAACGAAAAAGCTATATCGTAAATCGAATTTTCGTTCATTCTATCAGCCCCTTTACCGTTCGCGTAAATTCGTCAAGTTTATCTTTCTGCTCTTTTGAAAGTTTTTTCTCAAAAGCGTACAGTTCGTTGTAAACTCTAAGCGCCTCTTCGTAACGTTCGAGCATATAATACGCTCGCCCTAACAAAAAGTACGCTTCGGCGTGAGAGGCGGACTTTAATAAAACGATATATTTTTTTAATATCTCTACCGCTTTTTCGTAGTCCTCGCTCCCATAAACAAGAAATTGAGCGTATGCGTATAGAAATTCTTTATTATCCGAAGTGATATTCAAAGCGTTTTGATAATAATTATCAATAATTGGTATATATTCAGGTTTATTCTCTATTTTTAACAAATTAACGTAACAAACGGCGAGCCAGTAATATATAGAACTGTCGTTGGTTCTGACCTCTTTTGCCAATTCAAGATGCTTGATCGCCAAAGAGTAATTCCTGTTCATCATGAGGCGTTGACCGATATCCCTGTTCAGTCCGCCGTAAGAGTTATAAGCGTCGGTTAGAATATCGATAGCTTGACGGTATTGTTTTGATGCCTCAGTTTTTTTCTCAATGTCGTCTGACTTTGCCATACGCCTGATCATAAAGAGCGGATCGCCGAAACACCCCGACAACATAACGACCGTTGCGGTAATTAATAATAATTTTTTCATATACTCCTCCAAGATTTCTTTATTATATATAACAACAAAAAGTTGAAAAGTCTTTACAAAGATAATAAAATTTTACAGACATTTTTTAAATAATCCGCTTCATACTCGTTCCATCTGAATAAATCTATTTCTGTTAGGTATTTCTCGACAAATTTGCGGTCGATATTGTACAAACCCGCGAGGCAGTTCCTCGCTAGAATTACTTCGTCTATCCAGCCGGCTCCGATCTGATTATTTCTGAAATAGCTTTTATAATCCCCTTTTCTGAAAACGAACAGATTATTCAGCTCAAATTTGTTTCCTACATATCCTATTAATTCGTCGCTTGAGTTTTTGACGTTTAAGTCGCCGTTATACGGGCAGACGTTTCTACAGTCTCCGCATCCGTAAAATCTCGTTCCCCATTCCTTTATCAAATCGTAATTAAATTCCGGCGAACTAGATATATGCTGAAGACACCGCTCTTTCGTTACCTTTTTATTCGACAGAGCGCCGGTTGGGCAAGCGTTCAGACAAGCGCGGCAATCTCCGCATAAATCCGTCGGCGCGACCGAGTCCGGCTCTATGTCGATATCTAATAATATTGAACCGACGACGAACTTTGAGCCGTACTCCTCGTTTGTTACGAGCGAATTCCGCGCGATATATCCAAGTCCGCCGCTATAAGCCGCCAGTTTGTCGTTAAGTTTGGAGTTGACGAATACTCTATAAAATTCGTTGTTAGGCCGGTTGTCGCGCGACAATTGTTTTATCTCTTTTGCCAGTTTATCAAGTTTCTTTGAAAGCGCTTTATAAAAATTCGCCGACGTATATTCAGTTATGTATCCGGTTTGATCGGCTGAGGCGTTCCATTGATAGTTATAGGAGAATAGCGCGGAAACGATTGTTTTGGCGTTTGGAAAAAGCGATCTTATATCTCGAAATTCATTTTTTGTATAAAATGTTTTTTCGTAATAAAGGTAATCTTCTATAACGCCAAAAGAAATTTTATCAATACCGAGTTTTTCGGCTAAACAAGCGATAGTTTTTTTTTTCATAATAATAAATATAATAAATTTATATTTTTTTCTTTAAAAAAGTGAAATTATATTATATAATTTTAAAAGAATGTTGTATATATAAAAAATTATATGTTTCTTTAATATTTTTCTAAGGATATAGTATGCAATTCAGAAAGAAGATCTTGGTTGTAGACGACGATAAGAAATTGACCGAAATTATCGAGAAGTATTTTACGCAATATGAATTTCAAGTTACGATCGCAAACGACGGGAACGGTATAGAGGAGCTCATAAGAGAGATAAAACCGGACGTTATCCTTCTCGACGTTATGTTGCCCGACAGAAACGGTTTTGATATTCTAAGAGCTATACAGAAAGAATTTGACATACCTATCATAATGCTTACCGCAAAAGGGGACGAAGTCGATAAAGTAATTGGGCTTGAAATGGGAGCCGACGATTACGTTACCAAGCCTTTCTCTATCAGAGAGTTAATTGCTCGTATCAGGACGGTTCTTAGAAGGTCTGTTACTCCGACCGGAGACTTTTCAAATAAAAAAGATATTCAGTATCATAGTATAACGATAATACCCGATAGAAGAACGTTAAAAATCGAGAATACGGAGCTCGAACTGACCAAAACCGAGTTTGATCTGCTCTATCTTCTCGCTTCCAACCCCAATAAGACATTTACGCGAGAAGAACTGCTCAAGATCGTGTCGGATAGGGATTACGCGATTTTTGACAGATCGATCGATATGCACATCAGTCATTTACGAAATAAATTGAAACTCCAAGATCCCGTTTGTTGCGCGATTAAAACGGTATGGGGAGCGGGTTATAGATTTGAAGTTTCTGAATAAATCTTTCTTCAAAGAGACAATTACCAAAAAGATTGTTCTTCTTTATCTTCTTATATTGTTGTCTTCCGTAGTGTTGACCTCGATATCTTCTTATCTTACCTTTCAGAAATTGATGGATAACCAGATGTCTGTGATAGACGTCAACACCAGCGTTATCAAGACGAGGGTCGAAAATTTGTATGAAAAAAACACAAATATTTTTGAATTACCCGATCTTAGCGAAAAAATACTAAAAAAAGATAAGGATTCCGAAAAAATTCTAATGACTATTGAGAAGAATTTTCCGGGATATAAATTCAAAATACCGACCGTAGAGGGAACCATCGAGTACGTCGATATTCCTAAGCTGATATACGACAGAAAGGAGATGAGGTATTTCTTTGAAATAACCCGGGAAATCAGTTTTTCAGAGAATCTTCCGTTTAAATCTATACAACTTTCGATCAAATTAAACTATTATCAGATAATTTTGAAGAGTTTGCTACTAGGCACTTTGATTGCGACGATTATTCTGATCCCTTTCATCATATTTTTTTCAAATTCTATCGTAAAGCCGATCTTGAAAATTTCTAAAGGATCAAAGCAGATAGCCGAAGGCAACTTAGGGGTGCAAGTCGAATACGATTCGGAAGACGAAGTAGGGGAGTTGGCGCGGACTTTCAACTATATGTCTAACGAACTGACTAATATCAAAAAGATCCGCGACGACTTGCTCGCCACGATCAGCCACGAACTCCGAACGCCCCTTGCGCGGATAAAGGGCTATACCGAATTGATGCTCGATCTCAAACTCAAGAAAATGGAGCAAGACGTCTATTACAAATCCATATTGCAAGAGGTGGACTTTTTAAACAATATGATCGGCGAAATTCTCGAAATTTCGCGTTTAGAGCTCAATAAAGAGAGTTTATTTCCTGAAGAAACAGATTTTGGGTATTTTCTTGAAAATCTAAAGAAAGAAACAGATGTTCAAAAAACCATTCAGAATGTCGAATATGTATTTGATTACGAGTACGGTCTATTTTGTTCGATAGACGTTGAAAAAGTTTACAGAGTTTTCCAAAATATTATGCATAACTCTATCAAAGCCAAAGCGGATAAAATACTGATATCCGCTAAAAAAGAAAACGATTGGATTATTATTAAAATCGTCGACAACGGCATAGGGATACCCGCCGATCAGCTGGAGATAGTATTCGAGAAATTCTATAGAGTAGATAAATCGCGCGACAGGAAAACCGGCGGTTTTGGTCTGGGGCTCGCTATCTGCAAAGGTATCATTAAGGAACACAAAGGGGAGATATTTTTCAGCAAAGTTGAAAAAGGGACGCAGTTAAATATCAAACTGCCTTATATCAAAGTTCAAAGCGACGCTTCTAAGAGCGATACAGTATAAACGGAGACGGCTCTCTTCTTACCGACCGAATCAAGTCCTTCGTTAGTTTTAGCTTTTACGGATATTCTATCGATCGATATTCCGGTTATTTCAGATAATTTGCTCCTAATAGCGTCGATATGACCGCGAAGTTTTGGTTTCTGGCAAATTATCGTCGAATCTATGTTAATTATGCGGTATTTATGATTTTTTATTATTTCGACGGCCTCTTTTAGAAGTATCGCCGAGTCGATATTTTTATATTTCGGGTCGTTGTCGGGAAAATGCGCTCCTATATCGCCGAGATTTGCCGCGCCGAATAGAGAGTCGATTATAGAATGTATAAGAACGTCGCCGTCTGAATGCGCTAAAAAACCCTTATTATAAGGGATTTCTACGTTTCCTAAAATGAATTTTCTTTTTGAAACCAGTTTATGAATATCGTATCCGGAGCCGATTCTCATTTCCATAGTTTTTTTATTCTCCCGTATATTTTTTTTGCCTTAATTAAATCGTCGCGAAAAGTAATTTTTAAGAGATCGTCGTCGCCTTCGACTATTTTTATTTTTGTTTGGGTATCCGCTAACAATTCGGTATCGTCGGTAAAAACTTTGCCCGATCCTATCGAATTTTTATAAGCGTTATAAATCAGTTCAAAATCAAATATCTGCGGCGTTTGTATAGCTCTAGCCAAATTTTTTACAGGATGCTCCGCGATAATTCCGTCGCCGTCGACTATTTTTATAGCGTCCACGATTTTTATCCCCGGCGCGGCGGCTTTATAAATCGTCGCAGAGGTATATATTTCATTAATTAATTCAGGTTTTATAAAGGGTCTCGCTCCGTCGTGTATAGCGATATAATCCGATCCGCCGCGCTCTTTTATTAATGATAGAGCGTTATATACCGAATCTTTTCTCTCCGAGCCGCCCGGTATAAAGCCGGCAAACTTTTCAAATCCGGCGAAATATTTTCTTTTATATTTATCGGCAAGTTCCTCAAAAGCGCTATTTATTACGATATAAATTTTGCCCGTATGTTTATATTTGTTAAACGAATATAAAGAGTAATAAAGAAGCGGTTTGCCGGCGATTGGAGCAAAAGTCTTGGGTAACCCTTCGCCGAATCTTTTTCCGACTCCGCCGGATAGTATTACCGCATCCATAAAGAACTCCGTTAGAAAATTTTATCAAGCCGTATTAGGTGGTATAATCTGCGTTAATCTTAACGTAATCAATCGAGAAATCGCAAGTCCATACCGTCCATTTTCCGGTTTTACCGCTATTCATATCAAGAGTTACTTTTATATCTTTCTGTTTTAGTATATTTTTTGCGTCTTTTTCAGCGTATTGCGCCGGTTCCCCGTTTTTAAATACCGTTAGTTCGTCAAATTTTAACGAGCATTTTGTAAAGTCAAAATCGACTCCGCTATAACCGGCGGCGCATATTATTCTGCCCCAGTTGGCGTCTTCTCCGTAAAAAGCCGTTTTAACAAGGTTGGATTTGGCTATCGAGGTCGCTATTTTTTTTGCGTCCTGATCGGAGCTCGCGTTTTCTACCGTTATCTCGATAAATTTGGTCGCGCCCTCGCCGTCGATAGCTATTTTTTTGGCAAGAGTCGTATTTACAAAATTCAACGCTTCGCAGAATAGCTTATATTCTTCGCCGGCGGTATCTATAATCTCTTCGTTATTCGCCAGTCCGCTTTTCATTATGATAACTGTGTCGTTTGTGCTTGTATCGCCGTCTACCGTTACCGAATTGAAACTTTTCTCTACAGAATCGTCAAAAGCTTTTTTTAACAGGTAGTCTTTTATAGATACGTCCGTAAAGATAAATCCCAGCATCGTGGCCATATTTGGATGTATCATTCCCGACCCTTTAGCCGTACCGACGATCGTATATTCCCCGACGCCGGACTTTACTTTGACGCCGACTATTTTATCGACGGTGTCGGTAGTCATTATCGCAAGAGTAAAGTTTTTTTCATTTTCTTCTTTTATAATAGGTTTTAACGCCTCAATTCCGGAAAAAACTTTATCCATAGGGAGCTGTCTTCCGATAACCCCCGTCGAGCACAATAATACGTCGGCGGCGCTATCGAGCTCAAAAACTTCGGCGACTTTCTTAGTTATATCTTCCGCGTTTTTTAATCCTAACTCGCCGGTGCAAGCGTTGGCGCAACCGCTGTTGACTATGACGGCGCGAGCTTTATTACTTTTAAGATTTTCCTTACATACCTGAATATGCGCCGCCTGTACTTTATTGGTAGTGTACTTTGCAAAGCACGTCGCCGGAACTTCGCACAATACCATACCGAGATCGAGACGGTTCTTATATTTAATTTCGCGCCCGCAGGCGTTTGAGAAAAATCCTTTTACCGAATTAATTGACGGATTTATTATTTCAACAATATTTTTATCCATAAAGCTCCCCTATAAAATATAGTTTATATAAAATCAAAAAACGCTAATTAAGTCAACGCTTAAAGCAAAGTTTTTTACATTTTATATCTCAATTTTATAATATGAGTCGGAGATAAACTCAAATATAATTGACTATTATTGAAATATATGATATGGTATCCGAAATTTTTACATATCATAGGCGGCGCATTATGACAAAAGAGAGAATGGATTATTACAAAGAACTCTTGATTAACGAGAGAAAAGAAATTATGCAGGAGTTGACGAATAGCGACGAAACTGCAAGGGATCTCTTTGAAACGGATTCAAATAACGTTAACGATTCGGTTGACGACGCGTCTTTTACCGTGGCGCAGAATATTTTAAGTATATTAAGTAAAAAAAGCCAACAGTCGCTCTTATCTATTGAGTCGGCTCTCAGAAGAGTAGAAGAGGGGACTTTTGGGGCGTGCGTAAGTTGCGGAAACGAAATTAATGAGAATAGATTGACGTCGATTCCATGGGCTACTTTGTGCATCGATTGCAAAAACAACGCGGAAAAAAGGAAATAACAATTTTCAAACTATAAAAGGCGGTCTTCATGGCCGCCTTTTTTTTATCTGAAATTATGTTTAAAAAAATTCTTTATTTATTGAAGGTTTTAAGTTATTATTTTTATAAAAGGAGTCCGTTACGTTCGACAAAATTAAGAATAAAAAATCCGACGCAAATAAATCTAAAAAAATCAAAGTTAAGAAAAATATATTTAAAAGAATATTAAAATTTCTTTTTATACTGTGCGTCGTTTTAGTCGTTTTGTATACGATTTTACCTTACGTCGTACTTTTAAATTCCGGAGCTATATTTAAGAAAGTTTTCAACAGAGAACTGATAATTAAAAAATTCAGATACAATCCGTTAAAAACTTCGTTTGAATTTAGCGGCATAACGCTGAATAACAAAGATACTCGTCTGCTAACGATAGCCAATCTCAAAATTGACGTAGACGCGCTAAAAACCGTACTACTAAAACCGACCGTTACAAGTCTCTATATCGACGCGCCCGAGACCTTTATCGAAAAGAGAAATAAGTACGATTTTATTATTCCGGAGTATCTTGAAATAAAAAAAGGCTCGTCCGGTATAAAAATCCCGATATCTCTTGAGGAGATAGTTTTGATAAACGGCCGGCTCAGTTTGCGTGAAAAAGGCGCGAGTACCGATATTTTAAAAGCCCTTAACGTTCAACTCGCCGGGATAAATACCTCTTCGCCTGAAGAGATAAAACCGATAATTTCCGGAAAGTTTTTCGATAAAAACTTCAATATAAAAGGAAGCTCGACGATTAAAGAAGATTCGTTGATAAATCAATTCGATATCAAACTAAATAAATTTAATATAGCCCAAATCGCCGATTATATTCCGGATATACAAAACCTTAAAGTTAAATCCGGAGAAATTACCGCTAACGCGAAGGTATCGTTTATCACATATAAAAACAGAACCCCCCGACTGCTTCTGAAAGGGAGCGCCGACGTAAAAAAATTAAATATTAACGATAATAAAACCAAAGGCGCAATTCTAACTAACGCTAACGGCTCGATTTTAATTAACGACTACAATATCTTTGGCGGCAATCTCGATATGGCGTTGATAAAAGTTACTTCGGGCGCGTTGACGTTAAGAATATCAGATATAGAAAATGAGAGGTCGTCGGTTTTTGATAAACCGTCGGGTAAAAATAAATTTGTTTTTAAATTGGACGATCTGCAAATAAAAGGGGCGGAGATAATTATAGACGACCGAATTAACGGAGAGAAAATTCCCGTTATGTTAAACTCGCTGTCTTTGCAGAATTTATCGCCGGGTAAGGATATAAATTCAACTTTTGCTATGAACGTATACTCCCGCAATATTTGGGGCGATATCTCAGGCGACGGTTTTTTTAATATCTCACAAAAGACGATTAAGCTGAATTCCGTTAACGTCGAGAATTTTTTTCCGCTCAAAATAGGTTTCATTAAAACCAATTCGGCTAATTTAGAGAATGTCGAAATACGAAAATTCAACGGAAATTTTGACTATTCTCCCGATAAATTTGTAATCAAAGGAAGCGGAGACTTTGTCGATATAAATTATCTGATAGGAAAAAACAAAATCGTTATTGATAAAATATCGTTTGATTCCGGAGATATAGATATAAAAAACAGTATTTATTCTTTTAAGAAACTGAATACGGCTAATTTATCGTTTATTAGCGATATATTTGCTCTAAAAAACCTCAATTTTACGATCAAAGAAAACAAAATTACTTTAAAAAACGATAATAAAAATAATAGAACAAAGCTTGAATTCCAAAACGCGTTTGGAATAGACGATATAAGAGGAGAATACGTCAAAAAAGAGAAGGTTTATTTTTATCTCAAAGCTCTTGAGTTAAATCAAAACGCGGCCGTAAATCTGGATAAAATTGTCGATATCCGGACGGACGGTAAGATTTATTTTAAAGACCTTTCTCTTTTTCATAACGATAAAGCGATTATGAAAATCGAAAGTTTTGACTGCGCTCTTCACAATTTTTCGTTAAATCCCGTCCGGCTAAATATTAATTCTATCGCGCTCAATTCTCCATTTTTTACAGTCGATATAAAAAACG
>JAGOCL010000076.1 GCA_017998755.1 Spirochaetota bacterium
GCATAGCGGCAACAGAGGGGCTTGCGCCGCTTGTTGCAGGATCGCTTGGGAAGACGAAAAATCCAAATCAAAAAAATCATATTTTTCGATGAAAGATTTGTCTTTGTCGGAATACATAAAAACTTTAGAAAAATACGGCGTCGCCGCTCTTAAAATAGAGGGACGGCTAAAAAACGCAAACTGGGTAAAAAATATAACCTCAATTTACAGACAAATTTTAGACGGAGCAATCGACGACGACGAACAGTCGAAATTAAAAAATGAACTAAAAAAATATTCCGCCAGAGAAACTCATTCGGGGCATATAATCGGACACAAAAACCTCGTCGGCGAAAACGCGCATTGGGACGACTATATAAAAACCACGGACGATTACGCTATTCCCGACATTTTTACCGATAATATAAAGATAAAGATAGAAACAAACGAAAAAACCGTCGTTTCTGTTTACTTAAAAGATCAATCCTCTAAATTTGAGTTTAAAGCTCCCGTTCTTCCCAAAAAAGCCAGACCCGCGCAATTATCTGAAATTATTACGAAAATTAAAGAATTAAATAAAAATATGGAGACGGTCGTTGAATTATCCGATAACGAAGCGGTATGTTCGCCGTCGTATTTAAACGAACTAACGGATAAAATCAAAGCAGAACTGAAAAATCTTGAAAAAAAATCCGAAAAATACGCCGACTTAAGCGCCGAATTAAATAAAATTATCTATCCAGATAAAACCGAGATTCAAAGACCGGCGTTGTTTGGAAGTATGCCTGATAAGTTAATTATAAGATCCGATCAAATATCTTTTTTTAACGGCAATAAAATCGATTTTGTCAAAACATTGGTTATTTATTTATATAAAGAGCTAAATATTGATTTAGTTTCTCAGATATCTAAAAAATACGATATTATCTTCGCTATACCGGACGTTATTTTTGAGAAAGATATAGACTTTATTACGGCTACTATCGATAAACTCATTAAAGCCGGTTATAAAAAATTTCAGTCAAATTCGTTTGACGGAATGGAAATCTTAAAAAAATATAACTGCGAAAAATCCGCCGGACTCGGATCGGCGATTATGAACCATATAGCCCCCAAATTTTATCAAGAATTTGGCTACAGTTCGTTCTATGCCCCAGTTGAAAGCGACGTTTCGATTTTAAAATCTCTCAGCTCTTTTGTCGATCAAAAAATCGAATGTTTAGTCTACGGAAAAATTCCGCTATTTATATCAAGAGTCGAAGAGGATTGTTATAAAGCTAATAAATTCAGAGATAAATATATTGAGCTGGAATCTTACAAAATTAATGAGTTGTATTACTTTGTAACTTCCAAACCGCTCTGTTTTATCGGAGAGATCTTTAAAAAAGAAAATATCAAATTTGACTCGCTAACTGCCGATATGAGATTCTTCGATAATCCGTATTTAAAAGTCCTAGATCTAAAAAACAACAAACCTCAAATAGACAAAGATTATAGTTTTAACTTTTTCCGTAAATTAGTTTAAAAAAAGCTTTTATTTCTTGTTTATCAAGTTATTAACGGTATTCTCAAATTCGCTCGTCTCTTTTTCAAGATATATAAGGAAATCGTTATCTTTTATATCGCCGAGAACGGCGACCATCTCCTTTTCATTATCGTAAGGCATTTTCCTATACGAATCGGTATAATCTTTTTTTTTAACGTCGTAACAAGCGGAATTGATAAATTTCTTTATCAAAACGGCTTCTTCGAAAAGTTTTTTCAGATCTTCAACGGTAAACAAATCGACGCTTTTATCAAATATAGTTTCGAATGCGTATATAGAAAACCTCAGTTTATCCTTCGGATATTTCTTCCACAAATCGTTATATTTAGCGTGAATTTCGTCCCAACTCGTTAATTTATCGCATTTTATCTCTTTTTTTATATCTTCCAAATCCTCGCGCGATACTATTTGACCTCCGAGATTTATCCAATCAAGATACAAATCAGCTTTTTTTAGTTTTTTTAATTCTTCCAATAAATCTTTTATATTTATATTTGTAATATCATAGAAATTCATAGTATTTCTTATAAAAAAGTAAAGAATCATTTTCTCAAAATAACAGACGGCCTTTACAGGCTTCAATATCTTAGCGCCGTATTTCTTCATACATTCTTTATCCGTAAGCTCTATATCCTTACCTTCAAGCGCCAATTTATGGATATATTCTCTACCGATTTTTAGATATTCGTCTTGAGTCAGGTCTTCCGTTTTATTAATCGATTCGCCGGCTAAAACGTATATTCTGTCAATCGACTTAATTATTTCTGATACTGTGTCGGGAGCAAGATATTCGGTCTCGATATTTTGAATTTTAATTCTTCTTTTATCTCTATTTTTAAATTTATACAAATTCCTTTCGATCGCGTACATATTATAAATAAACCAATATGCCGGTATTATTTGTATCGCTTCGTCGGATTTCTTCTGAAAAACCAGCGAAAAAGGATAATTTACGTTCATTTCGTAAGCGTACGATCCTTTTGATATCAAAACAAACGAAGCGAACTTACTGTTATGTTTAAAATCGCTCGATAACCCCGGCCAAAATCCTCTTCCCGCTAGAATTTCGCCGTCGGCCGATCTTGAATTGTGATTCGACCCGATTGTCGCTCCGGCGGCGATATTTGACTGACCCAAAATTGTCGCGGCAATCAGAAACGAAGTGTTGTGGTGTTGCTCGTGAAAAGGAAACATAAGATTGTTGAGAAGCTCGCAACACGATACCGTCGAATTATCGCCCAAAACCGAGTTTAAAAGTCGGGCGCCGTATTTAATCTGAGTATTCCTTCCCGTTACAAATCTTACCGCTTTACATCCGTAAAATATTTTTGTGTTAAACCCTACAATCCCGTTGACCAATTCCACCCCTTCGCCGATTTGAGTCGGTTCAAGTTTGCTGGAACTTATAGTCAGGTTTTTTAACTTATTTGCGCCTTTTATATAGCAATATTCGCCAATATTTACGTCTTTTATGATTCTACAATGTTTGATAACCGAATTATTACCGACTAAGCCGTAATAACCTCTTTTTTTACTGTATCCGTTGTTGGTAATCTCGACCAATTTATCCAACAACTCTCCGTCGTCTCGATATTTTGACCAAATATAAGCGTCGGCGGTAATAATTTTATCAAAAGGAAGAATTTTTCTTCCGCCGTTTTCATTACCTACCTCTATCCAAATCCTAACGTCTTCTTCTTCGTCTTCCTTTACAATCCCATTACCAAATTTCGATCTGTCGGAAGTAATCATCTCGTCGATATTAAAGAGAATACAGCTGTTTTCCACGATGTAATGCGAAAGGTAGTTCACATTTCTAATTGAAACGTTATCCCCTATCTCGCAGGATACGATAGTAGAGTTGTATATACCGACGGGAAGTTTGAGGTCGTTATATTCCAAATAATCTTCCGATAATTTACCTATTAATATTTTTCCGAAAAATTCGTTATTAATTATATGATTTGCGTTAAATTCTTTTGAAACAAAGATTTCATTCCAATTTTCCGCAAAATTATTATTTTTTACCAGAGTTTCTATCTCAGACGCCTCTAGGTTTCTAAAGAATTTATTCCCGGCGTTAGAATTCCTATAATAATATTTGGACTCTCCGTCTGGAATAGCGCTTTCATTGATGAAATTCATAGAAATCTGCTCTATCGGATACATTTTTACGTCGCTCATTTTTTTCCCTCTTTATAAACTTCTTCGTAAATTACCACTTGATCTCTTCCGTTTTCTTTAGCGTAATAAAGCGCTTCGTCAGCCCGCTTTATCAGATCTTCGTTCGATTTATCATGCATAGAGAATTCGGATATACCTACGCTAATTGTAATATTAAATTTGGTTTTTCGTCCGTCGAAGAAATCTATTTTCTTTATAAACTCTCTCAATCTCTCAGCGGGGACAAACGCGTGCTTTGAATTAGTTTCGGGTAAAATAACGATAAATTCCTCCCCGCCGTATCTTGCGACAATGTCGTTTTCGCGGAAAATCACTTTCGACGTCAAAACTTCTCCAATTTTCTTTAACACTTCGTCCCCGACCAAGTGGCCGTGAGTATCGTTTATCCTTTTAAAGAAATCTATATCCAGTAAAACGCATGTAAATCTCCCAAAATGATCTTCTATACCGCCTTCAAGTTTATGATGAAAATCTATACTATCCTCTAACTCAATCCCTTTTTCATCTTGAAGTCTTACAAAATTTCTGATAGCTCGTTTTTTTTCAACCTCCAAAGCCTCAAAAAAAGCTCTTCTGTTTAGAACGTTAGTAAGATAATCAATTTTGCTTATCTCAATAATCTCTTTGTTAAGAATTTCAATCTTTGCTTTTTGGATATTGACCAAAGTCGAGTCGATGATTGTTTGGAACGAATCAACAATGTAGTAATTTAATCTTTCGGTAGTTACTAAATTCTTGAAAATAAGATTTATATAAGAGATAAAATAGTCCCGTAAAATATTGATATCATTCTTGTATAATATTTTACTTATCAGAAAAAAATAGTTGCCGCCCTTGTCGATCATCTCTTTTTCGTTTTGCGGAATATCTTCGTCTTCTATATAAAGTATGTAGGGTAACGTAAATTTATATCCGCCCGAAAAATATTCTAGCGCTTTTATCAAATTGTCGTCCGTTAAAACTGACTTTTTTATAACAAGAAGCAATTGTTCGCGAACTATCTCTTTGTTAATTCTTTTAACTTCCGATTCCAGAGAATCGAGGCGGCCGATACGGTAGTCATACTCAATATTTTCTATTTGAAATATTTTTTCATATTGCTCTAAAGAATCGTTAACTACGTAAATTATTTTTTCATACTTTTTCATAACCGGAATAATATAAAATTTGATTTACATTTTGTCAATTAAGAATGTATATTTATTTTTTTAAATTATATAAAAAAATAATATTTAATAAATATTTATTGATTTTGCCGCTTTTTTTATTATAATAAATATTGTAGTATTTCTATGCGTTTTTTTTAACGCAAATCTTTTACTATAAAGGAGGAGCGGTTTTAAAACAATCTTTTTTATAATAAAAAGCGTCGGTATTATAAAAATGATTGTTTGATATGATTCGTAACATACGACGCTAAAATATTAAAAAAAGGAAATCGCGATGATAAAAAAATGTAATTTTATGATCTATTTTGTTTTGGCTTTCTTATTAATTACGGCCTGTTCTAACTCGTCTCTTTTAATTTCGGACGGCTCTTCAAATTCAGCCGTAATTGAAAGCGGCGTTACCGTAGAAAATGCGATTAGCGACGCCGTTACTTGGCCTATCGTCAAATACGGTCAGTATTCTTTAAGCGTAAAAGCCGCGCAGTATTTTCTAAAACAAAAAGGTTATTCTATATTAATAGACGGAGATTTTGGAAACGGAACTTTATCGACGGTAAAATCGTTTCAAACCGCCAACGGATTAACGGCAGACGGTATAGTCGGTTCGGCGACATGGTCGAAACTAATAGTTACCGTCAAATACGGTAGCTCGGGATACGCCGTGAAAGCGGTTCAGGATTTATTAAAAAACAAATTCGGATACTCTCTAACAATCGACGGAGCTTTTGGCTCCGGAACTCAAACAGCCGTTAAATCTTTTCAAACTAAAAAGGGTTTGACTTCGGACGGTATCGTAGGGCCTACCACATGGCTATATATCATCGGAGATAACGGAACTACCGCCAGTTCGACGACGGACTTTTGGGGTTCAAGAATTTCTACATGGACGTTTCCGGTAAAAAGCGGCTATCTTGATCCAACAGCCGGCTCTAGGTATTTCGGAGCGACAAGAGACGGCGGCCAAAGAGCTCACGCCGGAATCGACATCATTCCTACTACCGGACCGGGAACTGCCGTTTACGCTATGACTTCAGGAACCGTTACGGGATACTATTTATTTTACGCCGGTACGTACGCTCTTGAAGTAAAAAACGACGATGGAACCGTAGCCCGATATACGGAAATTACTTCTACAAAAAGACCGGGCAACCGAATAACAAAAGGGCAAGCGATAGGGACTATTATAAGAAATACCAGCGGAGGCTCTTATATGCTTCATCTGGAAGTTTATATGGGTACTTCCACGGGAGCCTTGACAAATACGACGAATACCTACTACAAATATGTAACTGATAACAACTACAATCGAAGATCGGATTTGGTAAATCCAATGGGCGTTACAAGATTGCCCAAATAATATGTTTAGTAAAAGGGGTGGTCTTTATGAAATTAAAGCTTCCCCTTTTTTTCAAGCGTCTTTTTATAAAAAAAGTTTAGTAATCTGTAAATTTATTTCTTGACAATATTTTTAATTTGTTGTCTATTACAGTCAGGGGTGAGGCGTGACTGTATATCAAAATGATTATAAAGCGCATATTTTAAGACTAGATAATGAATTCGAAATAAAGCGCGAGTTGGCAAATATTAAAGTAGATAAAAAAGCGTTTGATATATTGACTCAAAAAATGTCGTATCTTCACATAAAAATCGAGAAAGTCGATACCAGGGCCGCTAATCTTATAAAACAATATCTGAGCGCAATAGGCGGGGAAGCCGCAATATCGCAGGAAGCTTACACATATACAGAAAGAACTACCGATATGATCATTTCGGCATCAAAGAAAAATATATTTCTTTTAATTAAGAAAATTCAAGAGGATAAATACGGCCTTCCTGAAATAGCAAAAGAGATAGAAAAAAATTTATTCTCTTCAGTCGGCGCGATAAAGCTTGGAAATAATATTTTGGATTTCAATAAATCAACTTATATTATGGGAACGATCAACTTTTTCAAATCGTCGTCTTTAGAACCGGCTAATGAAAAAACTGTTTTAAAAAAAGTTGAAAATTTTGTAAAAGCCGGGGCTAATATTATAGATATTTGCGACGAGTGCTTCTATAAGGAAAATTCCATACATAAAGACGCTAACGAGTTATTACCAAAAGTCGTTTCCATAATAAAACAGATAAAAGCTCAATTCCCCGGCGTTATACTATCGATTGATACAGTCAAAATAAACGTTGCTAAAGAGTGCCTCAACGCCGGTATAGATATAATTAACAACTCTATTCCCTTAAAATATAATGAAGAACTGATAAACTTAATCGCTAAGACAAAGTGCCCGTTGATTATGATATTCAATCCTACTTTAATTACCAATCAACCTAAACCTTTAATATCTATTTCGGACGTTATCCGAGAAATACAATCTAACGTCTCTTACGCTTTAGGAAAGGGAGTGGGTAAAGATAAAATAATTATTGATCCCGGTATAGGTTTTGGCAGAAGCGATAGAGATAACTTCCTGATTCTAAAACAATTATCCAGCTTCAAATATTTTAATATGCCTATTTTAGTCGGTTTATCGAGAAGAAGTTTTTTAGGGGAAGCGTTAAAGGGAAAAATGGAAAGCTACAGACTTAGCGCTTTGGCGGCAAATACAATGGCTATAATTAACGGGGCGAACATCGTAAGAACTCACAGCTCCGAAGAGGCGCTAACAATGAGAAACGTTATAGAGTCAATTAAAAAAACTGAAGAATAATAAATTTGCAGGGAATAAATGTTATTATTTAAACTACCGATTTGGATAATTTCGCTTAATATTGTTTTTGTTTTGATCGATATTTTTATCGTATTTTTACTTTTTTATGCGATATATTTACTATTTGCTCAAACTAAAGCAATTCAAGTAATTAAAGGCCTCTCTTTCTTCGTTGTTCTCTATATCATATCAAGAATCGGTAGGTTACAAACATTTTCATGGTTGCTAGATCAAATCGCAAGCGTTATGGCCATTGCGGTAATAATATTATTCCAACCAGAACTGAGAAGAGTTCTGACAAAAATCGGACAATCAGACTGGCTAAATAAAATAATGAAGAAAAACCCAAAAGACTTATTGCAAATTCTTAACGCTATCCAGAATTTTCACATTTTACAAATTGGAGCTTTGATCGTATTTGAAAGAAGCGTCGGTTTAAAAAACATAGTAGAAAGCGGCACTACTATTAACGCAAAAATATCCACTCAATTACTTATAACTTTATTCACATATAAAACTCCGCTACACGACGGAGCGGTTATCATAAAAAACGATCAGATAGTCGCGGCGGGATGTTTTTTACCACTATCAGACTCCACAATGATAAACAAAGATCTCGGCACTAGACACAGAGCCGCTTTGGGGCTAGCCGAAGAATCCGACGCAATCGTGGTCGTCGTCTCTGAAGAAACCGGTAGAATCAGTTTAGCTTACGACGGTAGATTGTACACAAATTACGATATCGGTTTGCTAAAAAAAGAGTTATGCTCATTAATCGGATATGAAGAAGATGAACTTGGAGAAATTATCAATGAAGAAGGCTAGCTCAACTGAAAAACGAAAGATAAAAATACTAGATAACTTCAATATTAAGATTATTTGTTTTGGGTTAGCCGTAGCTTTGTATTCATTTGTTTCTTACATTCAAAGCGTCGAAAAAGCGTTTCCTTGCGAATTAAAAGTTATAGGTCTAAATGATAGCTTTGTTATTTCCAACGACATACCTTTAAACGTTAAAATTACCGTAAAAAACAAATCAAATATTATTGATAAAATAACTGAAAACGATTTTAATTTGCGCTTAGACCTTTCAGATATAGATAGTCCAAACGAGTACCAACTAAAATTGTTATACGACGTTCCAAAAGCTATGCATACCTTTTCAAATTCAAATATTTTTAGTTCTATTATATTAGATCCTGAAAAAGTAACCGTCGTCGTCGAAAACCTTGTTGAGAAAAACGTACCAATTATATTAGATTATTACGGGGAAGTCGAAAAAGGTTATACCGTAAGAAAAAGAACGTCGGATTCATATTACGTCAGAGCGCAGGGGCCTGAAAGAATAATCAATGAAGTCAAGTTTATTAAAACTGAAAAAATAAATTTGGAAGGAGAAACCGAAACTTTCAAGAGATCCGTAAATCTTGTCGCCGGTAATCCATTAATAAAGCTTATCGGAAAGACTAAAATCGACGTTACTTTTGAAATAGTAAAATTGATAGAATCCATCAGGTTATCTTTTACCGACGTATCGGTGCACAATCTCAAAAATAATCTTAAAACAAAAATTGAGGATATTAATGTAACCGTTCAAGTTAGCGGCGCCAGAGACGATATTCTAAAATTAAATAAAGAAAATATTATTCTAAGCGTCGATTTTTCGAAAGTCAATTACCCGGGAGAATATTCACTAAGAATCGACGTAGGCCTGCCAAAAAATATAACGCTAAATCAAATTAAACCTGAAGTAATCAAAGTCAAAGTGGAACAGAAATA
>JAGOCL010000077.1 GCA_017998755.1 Spirochaetota bacterium
ATTGTATACGTCGTAAATATTCTGAAAATCATATCCGGCTATAAGCTCGGTTTCAACGCTTTGTTTATAACGCGCGATATCTTTTTTTACTTCGTTAGGGATTAAGTCTTTGTATTCGTCGTCAGAAAGAATCGATTTAACAACTTTTAGCGAATCGTCGTCGTCGTAGATATTGAAGTATTTGTTTCTTTGATTAACAACGCCGGCGTTTCGAAGAATGTACGATCCGAATGAGTGGAATGTTTTAATCGTAACTCCAACGTCGTCGCCGAAATAAGAATCGACTCTGTTTTTCATCTCTTTCGCCGCTTTATTGGTAAAAGTCAGAGCGACGACGTTTTCCGGCGGGACGGCTTTTTTCTCGATAAGTCGTATAATGCGCGCGACAATTGTTCTGGTTTTGCCAGTACCCGCGCCGGCGGTTATGAGAATATTCTTATCGTCCGAAAAAACCGCTTCGTATTGGCGATCGTTAAGAGTATCGTAGATATCTTGTTTCATATTTTGCGCGTCCGGAAATTATTTTAATAAATTCTTCAGTTTACCCCTGACTTGATCTACTTTGTTTAGATATTCCTGAAAATAGTCTTTGGTGAAAATATTCTTAAAATTAGCGTCGGCGCTTCCCGTCTTGATCGTTTCGTTGAGAGAAGTCAGATCGATAAATAGCATCGCTTCGTCGGGGGTATGTTCAAACTTGGAAGCGTCCGACAGAGATTTGAGGTCGTCCGTATCGGTAAACTCTCCGCTAATGTTTTTGATATAGTAAGCTTTTAGAAGGTTTTTTAATATTCTGTGAAAAAATGCGAAAGAGAGATAAAAATCGCCTGATTTATAGAGCTTTTCCATCGATAAGTAGTCGTTATCTGAAATTGAGACGAGATTATTAACGATCTGATTTACCGGAATTTTTTCTACTATCGATACGGACGATTTTGAACCGTATCGCCATTCGTAATCTTTATATTGGCTTCTTTTGTCAAAATTTGACGCAAAAACGCCTTTTATCGCCTCAATATCGGCGTTTGTATATATATATGAAACTTGATTTTTATATGAAAATTCTTTCGGTATGGCGACTTTGGCGGTAACTTCGCGTAAAACTGTAAACGACGCCGGCGCGACTGCGAAGTTTTCCGTTATTTTATCTCCGGACAAATAAACCGACATATCGTTACCGGGAAGTTCGATTTTTTTTCTCCATTTGATTAGCTCGTAGTCTCCGATCGGCAAGTTATAAAAGAAGTAATAACCGTCGCGCGAATTGTTGAAATACATTTTTTTTGTCGCAATATTCTGAACCGTTACTATAATCTCGTCGTTATATTCGCCGTCTTTTAGAGACCAGAACTGCCTGTCCGTTATAAATCTGATTTTACCGGCGACGCAACCGGTTTTTTCCGATTTATAGGGGTTTGGCAAAGTCGAACAACCGATGAAAAAAATTATGAAAAATAACGCTACAAAATATTTCACTTTTTACTCCAAATGCGCTAAACAATAGCGCAGTATTAACAACATTTGATTAAAAGTCAAATATTTTTAATAATATTTAATCAAATCTCTAAAATAAGATTTGATTTGTGTAAAATGTATGTAAATAGAAAAGACTTACGTTGAAAAATAATATACATTTTGAATAATT
The DNA here is from genome assembly GCA_017998755.1 of Spirochaetota bacterium. Taxonomy (GTDB): domain Bacteria; phylum Spirochaetota; class GWE2-31-10; order GWE2-31-10; family MWDO01; genus MWDO01. The sequence continues at coordinate 1,646 of JAGOCL010000077.1, forward strand.
TCTAAATGATAATAATTATCAATAGCGAAAAAATAATATAAATTATGGAGTAAATATGCATAAAAACGACGATCAGAACAAAGATATGTTAAGAATGGAAAATTTGCAAAAAATTAAGAATACTATAGTAGTAATCAGCGGAAAGGGGGGCGTCGGAAAGAGCACCGTTAGCGTTAATATAGCTTACGCGCTTGCGCTTCAGGGGCATAGGGTAGGTATAATGGACGTCGATATTCACGGACCGTCGATCGCTAAAATGACCGGTATTGAAAATAAGCGGCTTGTCGTCGAAGAAGAGGGGCAAAGGCCTCGACCTATCGAAGCCGTTCACAATCTTTTCGTCTTATCGGTTGCGTCTATTCTTGAGAATCCCGACGAGGCTATAATATGGCGAGGTCCTATGAAAATGGGGGTTATACAACAGTTTTTGGAGGATATCGACTGGCCGGAGCTCGACTATTTGGTAGTGGATTGCCCGCCCGGAACGGGGGACGAGCCGCTTAGCGTTATACAATTGATCGGAGACGTTACGGGAGTCGTTATAGTTACGACGCCTCAGGACGTAGCTTTGCTCGACGTGAGGAAATCTATAAATTTCGTTAAAAAACTCGAAACGCCTATTTTAGGAATAGTAGAAAATATGGCGGGATTTGTCTGCCCGAAATGCGGAGAAAAAGTCGATATTTTTAAAAGCGGAGGAGCAGAGAAAGCGGGAAAAGATTTTAACATAGAAGTTCTGGGATCTATCCCGATCGATGTGAATATCGTTCATTCCGGAGACGAAGGAAAGCCTTACGTTTATCATTACGGTAAAACCGAAGGCGGTAAAATATTCTCTGATATAGCCGACAAACTTATGGGAAAAATTGACCAATATAATAAAAAGAAATATACTTTTAAGGTCGCTATGCCGCTGGAAAACGGAAAATTAAGCGAACATTTCGGACATTCCGAGTTGTTTGGCATATTTACCGTCGAAGATAAAAAAATCGCCAATTATGAAGAACTTACCCCTCCTCCTCACGAATGCGGAGCTCTGCCAAAATGGTTTAGGGAGCTCGGAGTCGATAGAGCGATTGTGAAGGGTATAGGAGCCGAAGCTATTAAGAATTTAGCTTTAAAGAACGTAAAGGCGTACGAAGGGGATACTTCGATTTCTAAAGAGGAACTTGTTCAGAAATTGATAAACAATTCTCTAAAATTGAGCGGTCCTAGTTGCTCCGGTAACGGTTGCGGGCATCATCATTAATTTTCTTTTTTAATTAGGGTAAATAAAAAACGATTATTTTTAAAATATTATTTTACTAATAATGTAATTAATGGTTAAATGGTAATCTGTGGAATACTTATAAAATATTTTAAAAATAACGGAGGAATATTATGGGTTTTTTTAGAGCTATAGCCAGATTTTTTGCAAGACTTTTTGGATTGGGAGAAGGGGCGTTAAACAATGCCGGCGATAAAATGCTCACCGCCAACGAATCGACAATCAGAGCTCAGTTTAGAAAAGTAAGAGAGGATTTGCTTAAAAACCACACTACGGTAAGAAACGCGGTGGCAAACCTGATGGCCATTAACGAAGAAAAGAAAAATGAAACCGAAGAACTGAATAAAAAGGTAAAAGAGCTGGAAACAAAGAAAATCGGCGCGGTACGGAAATTTAAAGAGACAAACGATATCAAATATCAGGATCTTTTTAAAGAATTCAGCGTTCAACTTCAGAAAGCTACCGAAAGTATAGAGATGAATAAGACTTTTATCGAACAAAATTCTTCAAATATCGAGAAATACAAAGCGCAGTTGGTTACCTTACAAACTAGAATCGAGGAACTAAAATCTCAAGAAGATCAGGCCGTCGCCGATATTACTTCTTCGAGACAGATTACCAAACTTAACGAACTGCTTGCCGGTTTATCGACCGACGTTAATATGCAGGGGATTGAAGCGATCGACGAAGCGAGGAAAAAGGCGCTCGCCAATGCTAAACTTTCGACCGAACTGTCTCAGACGAGCAAGTCCGCTATCGACGACGAACTACTTGCGGCGGGAAGCAATCTCGACGAAGAGTTCGCAAAAATGCTGGCGGTAGAAGAACAAAAAATGACAGTCAATACCGAAGAAAGAAATATTTAATTACGATGATATCGAAACATCCCAAAGACAGCTCCGTAGAGACAAGAAATATTGTTATGCCCGAGCATACCAATCACTACGGAACCGTCTTTGGCGGCGTTATAATGTCGTGGATAGACATTGCCGCGGCTATGGCGGCTGAAAGACATTGCGGGCATGAGGCGGTAACGGTAAGCATAGACAAAATATCGTTCCGCGCTCCGATAAATATCGGGGATCACGTCGTCCTAAAAGCCGCGGTGAACTATGTCGGTAAGACTTCTATGGAGATAGGAGTTCAGGTAACAAAAGAGAATCCTCATACCGGAGAAAAATGGGTAACAACTACGGCCTATCTAACATTTGTCGGCGTCGGTAAAGACAAAAAGCCCGTCGAGATACCCGACCTTATACCGGAGACCGAAGACGAAATAAGAAGATTTAAAAATGCAGAAATTAGAGTAGCCGCCAGAAAAGAACTCCTAAAACAGCTTAAACTCAAATCATAAAGAAATAAACTGTCTTTCATATATTCAAAAATTAAATTTGACAAAACATATCAATAATTATATCTTGTAACGCCAAAATCAGCGTCTTAATATTTGCAATTAATATAGAAAAACTTGGATAAATCTCTGAAATTTTATTATAATAAATTGAAGAGAGAAAGAGTTAAAAATGACAAATATTAAAGAATTATCCGATTTATGCGAAAGGTATCTAAAAACTTTGTGTATAGACATTCCTGAAAGATGCGTCGGAAGCGATGGAAATAGAACGGCTACGGGTTTCTTTAACGATCAGATGAAATCTTTTGGGTGGAAAACTGAAATTCATGAATTTAACGCGATGGATTGGCTCGACGGGGGCGCGGAATTGAAAGCAGACGGTAATAATTTTATCGTAAACGTCAGTCCTTATTCATTAGGGATCTCGGAGGAGGCAGAACTTGTAAGCGCGTCAAATATTTTAGAATTACAGAATCTTAATTTTACCGAAAAGATATTATTTCTTCGCGGCGATATTGCCAAAGAGCAGTTGATGCCAAAGAATTTCGTTTTCTACAATCCTGAAGAACATCAAAGGATAATTTCGTTATTAGAAAAGGGGAAACCAAAAGCTGTCATCTGCGCGACTTCCAGAAACGCCGCGTTAGCCGGAGGAGTATATCCGTTTCCTCTTATTGAAGACGGCGATTTTGATATTCCATCTGTTTATATGACAGAAGAGGAGGGCGAAAGACTGAAGCCGTATATTGGAAAGATTGTCGCTCTTCAGTTAAAGTCTAAACGTATTTTTGGAAAAGGATATAATGTTATAGGCAGAAAAGGGATTGAAGGTTCGGACAGAGTTGTAATTACGGCGCATATCGACGCAAAAAAGGGTACGCCGGGAGCGCTCGACAATGCGACGGGCGTAACGATTCTCCTACTTCTTGCGCGTCTGTTGAAATCGTATTCCGCCGCAAAAGAGATTGAAATTGTCGCTCTTAATGGAGAAGATTATTACGCCGTTCCCGGACAAATGAATTACGTAAGATCAAATGAAAATAAATTTGGTAATATAATTCTAAATATAAACGTCGACGGCGCAGGTTACAAAGAGGGCGCGTCGGCTTTTTCGTTATTTGGTCTGCCGGATAATTTACGCCAATCGGCTTTAGCGGTTATTATTGAGAGCCCAAATATTGTTGAAGGAGCGCTTTGGCCGCAGGGCGACCATAGCATCTTTGTTCAGTATGGGCGACCCGCTATTGCGGTTTCATCCAAATGGTTTATAGACAACATAGACAATCAAGATATCACGCATACGCCGAAAGATAATCTTGACGTCGTTGATAGCGATAAGGTTGTAGAATTAGCTCTGGCTATCAATAGTCTTATCATGAAGATACTGTGATCAAGGATATGTAAGAGAAGTCGAATAGTCATAATTGCAATTCGTTCGGTTTTTTTAAACCGAACGAATTATAAACCTCTTACTCTACCGTAACTCTTACCCCTTCCGAATGGCTGGTAAATTCCGGCGCGTACATACATTGCAGGGAGGTTATGCCGTTTGAGAAGTTCCCTTTATGAGTTATTCGTAGAGAATATTCAAAAACGTAACTTCCTTTCGCGAGCCATGGGATAAAAAAGTTCGTCGAGGCGTCTTTTGTCGCTTCGTAATACCATAGCCCATCCTGATATTTATAGCCCGACAGAACGTTAGTCGGTTCAAACGCCGACGATCTCGCGTCCTTTAAGTGGACGTATTCCATATTGCGGTCGGTCGTTATCTCGATTCGGACTTTGATAAGGTCCCCGACGGCGAGTTTAGTCTTATCTGTAACCGGCTCGATTATAGGCCCTCTATCGCTTTTTCTTTCGACAAAGAGCTTTTTATTAATTTTTACGTTTGTTTCGGACGAAGTAATCTTATCGAGCTGTTCGAAATATTGCCAGTATAGCGCTCCCCACGATACGCCGTCGGTTTCTTTGGTAAGTTTTACGTTGCCCATTGAGGGATCGACCTTATCCTTATCCCAGCTCATTTTTAGGTATCCCGTCCCGCTTTCGGTTTTAATCGACGGGTCGTTAGCCGGATCGATAACTATCGAGCCGAGTTCGATCTTTACAAAACTGTCGTTAGTTATTAGTTTATTTCCTTGCAATAAGAGAGCGTAGCACGCCTCGCTCGTCGCTTTGGTCGTTTTCCAGTCGCTCGTCTGTTTCTGTTTTAATAGCCAAGCTTTCATATCTTCGACCGCGTCGACGTCGTTCGCGACTTCGAGGAACGCTTCGATAAGTATCGCCTGAGTCTCTATCGGCGCCTGATACCAGTAGTAACTCGAACTGTTTTCTTTCCAGTACATACCAAGCTCGTCGCTTACGATGCAGTTTTCTTTTAGCGATTTGATAATATCGTTCGCGGTCGACTTTTCGCCGTTTCTAAATAGAGCCAAAGCGAGAAGTCCCTTCATATATAAACTCTTATTAAGCCAGTATTCTTTCGCCTGATCCATCCAGTAATCGTAACTTTTTTTGTTGAAGGCGCCAACCGGTATATCCTTAAAAAAACTTCTCATATAAAGATAATGCATTTGAGTATAACCGATATTGTCGTCGGATAACTTGACTTTATTTTTTACCAGATAGTCGTAATCCTCCTTCATTTTTTTATCGAGATAGGGAACGGCTTTGTTAATCATTGCCGATATTTTAATATTTTTTGAAATATTTTCTATTTTCAGTTTTTGTAAATGCCCAAATCCGGTAATTATGTGTTGCGTAATGTATCTGTCTTCCGGAAGCCCCTTAAACCACGTAAATCCCCCGTTAAAAAGTTGCCCCTCTTCAAGTTTTTTGATACATTGAGCAATTTCTTGTTCCATCCGCTTTAGGTCGAACAATATTCCAACCATCTTTTTTCTGCTCGACTCGTCTTTCGCTTGACGAAGCCACGGCGACTCTTCAAGTAAAACGTTTTTGAGTTCCTCGTTTTTCTCAAGGTTTGAAAGAAGAGCGTCGGTATTTTTCCAGCTTTCAAATATATCCTTAATAAGCGGATCGGAGTTGGCGATATGACTTGCGATGCTGTTGGAATAAAGTCTGCTGAAAGTCTGCTCCATACATTCGTAAGGGTACTCCATCATATAAGGAAGCGCCTGAACGGCGTACCATACCGGATTTGACGTGAATTCGAGAGTTACCCGTTCGTGAGCAAGCGTGTCGGACTTACCCGACTCGATCAGTTTGGTAAACTTCATCTCTTTAGTCCCTTTTTTCCTGATCGGAAGCGGCATCGACTCCGTAACGAGCGTTCTGTTGACAAGTATCGGGAGCGTGGACTCCTCGCCGTCGGAAAACTTATCCGTTCGCGCGACTATTCTATACGTTACCCCGTCGATACTTTCGGGAATCGATAGAGTCCACTCGACGTTAACGCTAAGCCCGGCTTTGACGGTAAACGGCTTTTTGTTCGACGAGTTGGCGAACCTGTCGTTAATCGGTTTCATCGTCGTTACGTCGAGCAATTCCAGCTCAGCCGTTCCGCTTAACGTCGTATCGCTTAAGTTGGTAATCTTGGAAGTAAGCGTTATCTTGTCGTTTTCTCTTAAGAATCTAGGTATATTCGGGACGACCATAAGGTCTTTTTGCGTAACGAGAGTATTCTCAATAAATCCGTATTCAAGCTCTTTCGAGTGCGCAAATCCCAACATTCTCCACTTTGTAAGCGATTCGGGTATGGTAAACGATATAATTATCTCTCCATTTTCGTTAGTTTTCAAATGCGGGTAGAAAAAAGCAGTTTCGTTGAAATTTGTCCTTATTTGTACTTCTCCCGAGCCCGCATCGGAGCCGTTTTTTAACGCGGTATTTTCTTCGGGCTTTTCAACGGTCGGCTCCGGCTTGTCTTCGACAATTTTACTCTCGTCGTCGGCGACTGAAGGAGCGGTAAAATAATCTTCCTCTTCGACTTCTTTTAGCGACTCCGTCGCGGAATCTTCCATTTTCATAGCGTATTTTCTACCGCTATCTCTATTTCTCGATTTGGGATATCTATAATAACTACTTCCAAAGTAATAGTTAAACCAATCGAGAGTAGAATATCCCCTCGATTGGGCGTAAACGTACTTATTCCAATTAAATTGAAGATTATTAAAATTCGCCGTTCCAAAAGAATCCTTGTAACCCCAGCTAAATTGCGAGTAATAGGTCTGAAAAATGTTGAAATACCAGTCGTGAGGCTTGAAAGCGTTTAGCGAGGCGTCGTAAAGAGTAGCTACCATCTCGCTCGCTATCTTATCCTTATTTTTTCCGGAAATCCTTAATCGCCACTCCTCCTTTTCGCCCGGGCGGAGTTTGTCTCTAAATGTCTCAAATTTTATATCCAGCTCCTTATTGCTCCAAGGAACGTAAACTATCTGCCGCCAATTATAATTTCTGTTATGTTTTGTAAAAATGGCGTGAACGACAAAATTGCCTCTATAATCCTCAATAACCGGAATATTTATCAATTTTTTTTCTGAATTAAGCGTTATAAACTCTTTTTTTACAATTTTATTGTCAGACTCTATCTCTATCAGGATATTTACGTCTTTAGCGGACGATCCTACTTCGAAGCTGAGATTCTCCCCCGGCTCGACGTAAGTATTGGTAAAATTTATCCAGCCTAATCGAGGATACGGAAGCGTTTTGTCGGATTTGGAAGTAATGGTAAAATATTTTTCAATCTCAACCGCTTTGCCGAATTTATCTTGCGATTTTATCGTCAGGATATATTTGCCGGATTTGACGTTAGAAATTGCGTTGAAAACGGCTTTTTTATTTACCCCCGTATCAAATTTTTCGTCGAATACTTTTTCCTCTTTCGGCCAAAGATAAAAATTGTTTTCGTCGCCGTACATATCAGATTTGAATTTTGAATGAAATTCGGCTTCTGTTAAAATATGATCTAAAGGTTTCGGCCATAGTCTGTCTCTATAATAATTATTGGGATTTTTTAATTTATGTAGCGCGATCTGTCCTTTAGCCGTTACAAACTCGCCGTCGAGATTATACGAGTTTATCTCAAACTCCGCTGTCCCG
>JAGOCL010000078.1 GCA_017998755.1 Spirochaetota bacterium
TAATATTACTATGATTTTTATAGATAACGATTTAAAAGTCATACTACCTCTCTCTGTATTATATTAACAATTTTCAAGATAGTAAACCTTTTTTTTTATATTTTAAATATTTAATTTATTTTTTAGTCCGAGTCGCGATCATTTTTTTGTGGGGGGGGATTTATTTGTTTTTTCTAACAAATACTCTGGAGCTAAATCGGCTTCATTTTCCCATACTATTGTTCCAAATGTTTTTGATATTTTAAATTTTCTAAACTCGTTAGTATCTTTTAACGGTTCAAAAACCGGTCCCCATAAGTCGTTTTCTAAATCGACTTCGCCTTCTATACCATTATTAAATTTTATCCATATTTTATATTCATTTAAATATTTTGCTTCAACGACATTTATAAACATATCTACTCCAACGGCGGTATTTTCTTTAGTTTTTCATGTTTTTCCGACAATTTCCAATCGTCTAATAATTCGTCTTTATAAATCTCATACCACTCTAAAATCGCTTTTAGAGCTCTTTTTGGAAATTTGCCTTCAACAATTCCATTATTTATATCTACTGAAATTTTATAATCGCCATATTCTGCATGAAAATGGGGCGGATTATGTTCGCTATAAAGCATATAAATAACAATTCCAAGAAAACGGCTTATTTCAGGCATTAAAAATCCTAATAAAAAATATTTGTATTTAATTTACTCAATTTTATATTATTAGTCAATGACTAATTTTCCAAATGGTTTTACCGCATAGTTTAATGTGTAAACAATATCAAATTACTTATTATGTTTGAGAACAGAATCAGGAAATAAAATTATTCCATGCAAAAAAATTATTATAGAACGAATTATATAAAATAAAGCGAGATGGCATAAAATGGAATTTTCTTTTAGAATACGCTAATACAAGAAATAATCTTTAGTAACCTTTTTTTTAGATTATTTTTGTTTGATTATGCTACCGTTTAAAATGAGGAAGCGCGCGCTTGTATCGCTACCATTAAAAACAAGGAACGAGCGCTTGTATCGCTACCGTTAAAAACAAGGAACGAGCGCTTGACATTTTCGAAATATTTTTATAAGATAGAAATAATATTTAGAAAAAAATGGAATAAAAATTATGGGCAACGTTATACCGATAGATCTCGAAGACGAGTTAAAAAACTCATATTTGACATACGCTATGAGCGTAATAGTAAGCAGGGCTATACCCGACGTTAGAGACGGCTTGAAACCGGTTCACAGAAGAGTACTTTTCTCTATGGAAGAGATGGGACTAAACTCTAACAAACCTTACAAGAAGTGCGGTCGTATAGTCGGAGACGTTCTTGGTAAGTTTCATCCGCACGGCGATCAGGCTATTTACGATACGTTAGTCAGATTAGCTCAGGATTTCTCGTTGAGATACCCCGTAGTCGACGGTCATGGGAATTTCGGATCTGTAGACGACGATCCTCCGGCCGCTATGAGGTATACCGAAGCAAGGCTATCCAAAATAGCCGAATTGATGTTGAAAGATATAAAAAAGGAAACGGTTAAATTCGGTCCGAATTACGACGATTCGATGCAAGAGCCGTTAGTTTTGCCGGCCGCCGTTCCGTATTTACTTATAAACGGGACTTCCGGTATCGCGGTAGGTATGGCGACGAACATTCCGCCGTATAACCTTAAAGAAGTCGTTCAGGCGATCTCGGCTCAGATTGACAATCCCGATATAACGATCGACGAGATAATGAAGTATATGAAGGGACCCGATTTTCCGACGGGCGGTATAATTTACGGCAAAGAAGGTATAAATAGCGCTTTCAAAACGGGTAGGGGACAAATCGCCGTCCGCGCAAAGGTATCGGTCGAAGAGGTAAGGAAGAATAGAGAAGCCATTATAGTAACCGAACTTCCGTATCAGGTTTGTAAAGCTCATCTTATAACAAAAATAGCAGAATTGGTAAAAGACGATAGAATATCAGGTATTTACGATATTAGAGACGAGTCCGATAGACAAGGGATGAGAATAGTTATTGAGTTGAAAAACGGGGCGGTTCCAAAAGTAGTATTAAATCAGCTCTTCACTCATACGGCGATGCAGTCAAATTTTGGAGTGAACAATCTTGTTTTAGATTTTGGCGTCCCCAAAACCATGAATATCAAAGATACTATTCAGGCGTATATAAATTTCAGAAAAGACGTTATCTATAAAAGATCGAAATTTGAATTAAGAAAAGCCGAAGAGAGAGCGCATATTGTCGAAGGGTTGCTTATAGCGATAGATAATATCGACGAAGTAATTAGAATAATCAGGGCGGCTAAAGATACAAACGAAGCTAAAGCGGCTTTGATGGCGAGATTTAATTTATCCGAGATTCAGGCCAACGCTATTGTTGAAATGAGATTGCGACAGATAACAAATTTGGAAAGCTTCAAACTAAAAGAAGAATATGAGGAGTTGCAAAGAACTATCGCCAGATTAAAAGAAATTTTATCCAGCGATAAAAACGTATTAATCGTAGTTAGAGACGAATTAAACAGCGATTGCGAGCCATTTTTTGACGATAGAAGGACTGAAATAGTCGACATGAAGATTGAGAGTTTTGACGCGGAAGATCTTATTCAGAACGAAAGTATGGTCGTAACGGTAACCCATAGGGGATTTATCAAACGAGTGCCGACTAAAGATTTTAGGAATCAATCCAAAGGCGGCGTCGGCGTATCGTCAAGCGCGCTAAGAGACGACGATTTTATCGAACATCTTATCATTGCTTCAACGCACGACTTTATTCTATTTTTTAGCAATAAAGGCTTAGTTTACCAGATAAAAGCTCATGAGATACCTCTGCTTTCTAAAAACGCAAGAGGCGATACTATAAAAACGCTTTTTGGAATTAGTCAAAATGAAGAGATTACGGCTATTCTAAGCGTAAAGGACTTCAATAACGAAGAACTTAACGTTTTATTAGCGACAAGAAGAGGTATCGTCAAAAAAGTATCGCTCAAAGAGTTTGAAAGAACTAAAATTTCCGGTAAACGGGCTATTCAACTCGACGATAACGACGAAGTGGTGGACGTGAAGATTACGGACGGAAAAAGAGAGATACTTTTAGCGACCAGAATGGGAAAAGCTTTGAGAATTAACGAGGAACAAGTTAGGGTGATGGGAAGAACCGCCCGAGGCGTTATCGGTATAAGATTAGAACAAAGCGACGAATTATGCGGCTTGTGTATCGTCGATAGCGATTCGCTGATGCTGTTAATAACCGAGAACGGATATGGTAAAAGAATAGATCTTGAACTTTTCTCGCAACACGGAAGAGGTACCGGCGGGCAAAGGTATTATAAATATAGCGAAGAAAAAGGGGAGGTCGTATCCGTTAAGCAAGTTATAGAGGGCGACGACGTCGTTGCTATTACTTCAAAAGGACATCTCATCAGAATAAATTCCGAACAGATATCGCAACAGGGGAGAAATGCAGGCGGAGTAAGACTTGTTAGAATAACCAAGCCAGATTTTGTCGTATCAATTGCGCGATCGCCAAAATCCGAGTACGTCGAGGATAAAGATAACAAATGAAGAAACTCTTTTTAGCGGAGTTTATAGGGACTTTTTTCTTGATGTTTTTTGGATTAGGCGCGATTATAATTCGGGATTATAGCTCAAACTTCGGTTCGGTTGGCGCGGCTCTTGTATTTGGAACAACGTTGGGAGTTACTACTTATTTTTTCGGCAGAATTTCCGGAGCTCATTTCAACCCCGCTATATCGTTTGCGTCGTTTATCACGGCGGAGATAGGTTTTAAGGATTTTATAATTTACGTTATTTCTCAAATTCTAGCGGGATTTGGAGCTTGCTTATCGTTATTAATCATTTTTTCAGAACGTTTTTATACTGCGTCGGTTCCTTCTGATATGTCTATGTCCATGTTTTTGGAGAATGATATTTCTTTTTCAACGCTGATTCTTATACTTGAGTTTATTTTTTCATTCTTTTTAGCGTTTGTATATTTTATGTCGATAAAGGATAACAAGATAAGAAATAGGATTGTCCCGATTTTTATAGGCGGGACGTATTTTATGATTTGTATGATACTTCTAAATATCGACGGCTTTGGTATGAATCCATTGAGGAGCGTTATTCCCGCTCTTTTAAAAAGGAGCTGGACAAACGTAGCGTTTTATGTAACGGCAAATTTTACAGGGGCGTTAATAGGCGGAATTACTGCAACTTATTTTAAGAAATAAACCTTCGTTTTTCATCAATAAATTATTATATTATCCAAATATTATTTGTAAATATGTTTTTCTGAATTATTTTTTAGACATATACCGGTAAATTTTGTATTATCATGGATAAGAGCGCGAGCTTTTTGAGAGAAATTTGTTTCATATGTGTCAAAATATCGCCCAAATCTTTTGTAATCTTATTTGTATTCAACTTCTTTCCTATCATACAGATAAATTCTTTTGCGCCATATTTTACAATGCCTTCATAAAAAAATTTAATAATATCTCTCAAAATCATAGACATTCCGTATTCGTTGTATTTATAATGCAATTTCTTTAGCATTTTGTATTTTTCTGATTTTAATCTAACGTATTTATCAATTCTTGAATAATCTTTGCAATCTATAAACTCGTATTCCGATTTATGATCGCCTATAATCCCTTTAATAAAATGAATATTCTTCGATATGACTTCGAACAGATACTCGATAAGCTCTCGATTACTTTCAAGATTAAGCGATTTTTTTAAATGATTAATTGACTTATCGATCGTTTTAGAAACAATAAAATGAAATAAATAATTTGTTTTGACCATAATATTCTCCTAAGTATACTTTTTTTATTTTTACCTATATATATAACAATTATTTTTTTGATTTCTTTACAAAATACGAAAATAATTCAATAAAATTTTCTTAAATAAGAAACATATGTGTCAACTATTATTATTAAGTTTTAAAAATAACAGAAAATTTTTATTGACAACCAGACCGTATTGTATTAATTTTAGTTTGTACGATACATTCAAGGGTTCAGGATTATTCCTGAAGGTTTTGAGCGGTTGGGCCGCCGCTCTGTATTTTCGATAATACAGAGCGGCGGCCTTTTTTTATTTTAATTGATAGGAGGAAGTTTATGGATAATCCGGACGGAGCAAAAATATTTGTTTTGATATTAGTAGGAATATTTTTTAGTCTAGGAATAGCGTATTTTATTCATACGTCGATTTTAGAAAGAAAAGCGCGGAAGAAAGATAACGAGCGATCCTGATAAGCGGATAGGTAAAACGTTATTCGTATTAACTCCGATAAAAAAGGAAAAGAAATTAAAACGGCTGCAATTCCGAGTAAAGAAGAGAGGATGAGATTTATCATCCTACTCTTTTCTTTAATTGCAAAAGTTCAAATACTTTTGACGATATGTTCGTAATAATATTTAAGACTTCGAGATCGCTTGTGGAGTAGTACCCGTTTTGGTTGTCGGTCAGATTCAATACGGCGATAACGCGATTGAGTCCGTATATCGGCAGAGAGATGAACGATTTTGTTTCGTATCTATCCTTGTACTTAAAATCATGTCCTTCAAAGTTTTCAACGTTTGTTACAAAAATTCTTTTATTTTCAGCGGCGACTTTGCCCGCTATGCCTGATCCTAACGGAATCTTGATAGATTTTACTTTTAATTTTTCTTCCGAAGTCCAGCCCATAGTTTTATAAATGTAAAGTTCTTTGGACTTGTCTACTACCATTATAGAACCTCTTTTCGAGTGGGATAATCCCGAGCCCCAGAAAAGGATTTTTTCCAAAAGTTCCGAAATATTTGAGCATTGAAGTATATCGTTACTCATTTGAGAGAAATTTAGGTATAAATTGTCTATTTTTTCCTGAAATGTCGAATCTTCTTCAAATTTTATAGCTTTATCTATATCTTTGTCTATATTTTTTGAATAATGGTCTATTAATCCAATATTTTTATCAATCGAATCGTTTAGTTTATCGGCGATTGCTCCTTCGTTTTTAGCGGACTTTATTGAAAAATCGTCAATATTTGCGCTGGCGAGCTTGATATTATCCTGCTTAAGAGAGATAATTAATCTGTACATTATAGATATAACGACGATAAAAAATATAGTCAGGATTATCAGATAGAAAATTGATATTATAGGTTTACCGAATTCAAGCCATTTATATTTATTAAAGAATTCCGATTCAGTTAGGAATAAATTCATAAATCCTAACAGATACAACGATAAAAATAATCCAAAAAGTATCGTTAATAGTAAAATAAAAAATATATTTTTCCCTTTCATCTGATCCTCCCTAACATTCTTGTAAGTCCGATTTTATCAATAAATTTAATATTTTGATATTTCTGTATAATCGATAACGCTTGTTTACTAAAATAATTTGTCGCTATAAATACCCCTTGAGATATCTCTTTCTCTTCTATCCAATCGAGAAAGTTGCTTACAGATAACTCGCTTACTTCGTCTTGATATCTCCTTAACGTAAAAACGGTTTCTTTTTTACTTCTGCCCTGAGCGTTTAGCGGCTCGACTAGAAAATTTATCGCGGCGCCGTCGATATATTCCGTATCCCCTTGAAATCTTATTTCCTGCTTTATCTGAAATCCTACCGCCGTTACAAGTTTTCTGGCCAACTCTTTATAATCTTTTGTATCCATTTGGTTCAGCTTTTCGGCGGAATATTTGGCGACAGAGCTTTGCGCTTGATCTGATTTAGCTTTGGCGCCGCCGTCTCGGGATATTTTCGCTCCGACCTCAGACTCAAATTTATCTACGTCAAATCTAACCGACGAATGGAGCAGTCCTTTTTTAAGAATGGCGTCTATCGGCTTGTCTTCTATAAACTTCACTACATAATCGGACGGCGTTCCTTTGAGTTTATTATTTATCGACTCGATGATTTTTCTTACGTCCTTATATAATTGGTCGATTAGAAGAATTTTCTTAAAAATGTTAAGAGATTCTTGGTATTTGCCTTTTTTATATAATAAAACGCCGTGATTGTACAAAGATTCCTTTGTTTTAACGTCTTTCGGTTCGTCTTTCGGGAAAACGTTAGCTTGTTCAAAGCTAGTTATCGCTTCGTCTATCAGTCCTTTTTCTTTGTAACACATTCCGATTAATCGGTGGGATTCGGTAACCATTTTTTGATTTTTTTTCTTTCTTATTACTTGAGTAAAATGTTGTAGGGCAAGATTGATTTTATTCTGCGAAAGATATAAAATTCCCAGATAATAATTAGCCGAGCCGTCGTCGTCTACTTTATTCCGTAGAGCTTTCTCAAAGGCCTCGATAGCTTTAGGGGCAAGCCCGCAATCCAGATACGCAAGTCCTAAAAACAACGACGCCTCGCCGTCCTGAGGATTAAAAGAGAGATATTTCTCTATCAAAGGGATTCCTTTCTGAGATTTTGCCTGTTTGCAATAAATTTTTCCAAGATCAAGAAATACCGACGGGATCGAATCGTCAATTTTTACAATTTCATAAAGTTCCATAAACGCTTGTTTTTCATTTCCGGCGGAGATCAGACATGAAGCCATAGCGGCTTTAACAGTCGCAAGGGATACGTTTGCCGGTAGAGTTTTCGCGCCGAGCAGTATGTTTAGTTCTTTTTGAGCTCTGGGTATAAGTTTCAATTTTAAGGCTATATTGGCGATTTTCCATCTCAATTCTGGCGAAGAAGAGCCCTTATTTAGAATATAATCGTACGCTACAAGAGCTTCGTGATATTTGCCTTGAGACTCGAGTCTCATACCGTCTTTGAGCGATTTATTGCCGCCAAATCCAACTTTTAAAATAATCGCGATAAAAAAAATTATAACTATCGCTCCGACTATTACTATTATTAACATCATTTTTTATACCTTACGTTATAATATAAATTATAATTAATCATCGATCTTGACATTTTTGAGTATATTTTGATAAAATATCTACCCGATTTCAAATTGTTAGTAGAAAAATCTTCTCCATAGTCTATATTATTTTCGTCTATTTTTTTAACTAATGAACTGTTTTTATCAAAAATTTCTATAACCAAGTCTAACCCCCTTATTCCCGATAAAGAAATGTTGACCATATTTTCATTTTTTAGGACGTCAAATTTATACCAGTCGGCGTCTTCTTCGGGGAAGAATGAGCCGATATACTCCGTAGCGCTAATCATATCTGTCGCTAAGCCGATATTATCGTTAAATTCTCTTTCATAAAAAGACTCGACTTCGTTGACATAAACAGGTTTTAATTTTTTGACGGATAAAGTATATCTAGGATCCATTTTATCGTATTTATCTATCGAACCCCCGACCCGAATATAATAAACTTTTGATTTGGAGGATAAAAACGAAAATATCTCGGCTCCTCCCCATGAATTTGTATTGACGAATTTTTGGATAGCGTTGTCTTTGTCGTAAATAGTCATATTCAAATCAAGTTTTGATATCGTCTCAAGCCGTATCTCAAAGTCGGAATTCGGGCCGTCGGTTAATTGAATCTTATAATAATCAAAGTCGTTTTTCGGCGAAATAAGCCCCCGTTTATCGTCTTCTATATCAATTTTAATAGCGTTTGACTCGTCGTTATTTGGCTCTATTTCTTCAACGCTATTTTTTCCTTTGGCTTCAAAATTCAGATAATAAGGAACAGTTTCATTGTAGTCTGTTTTAGCTTCCACTGAAAGAGATATGATATCTCCGTTCGGATAGTATTCCCACAATTTCTCGCCTTCGCCTCTACCGTTTTCATCGACGTAAAATAGAATTTCGCCTTGCGAGGTATAAACGGCGATTTTCGAATCTATCCCCGGTACCGAAGTTAAAATCATTTTGTAAGAGCTGTTTTTTTGAGTAACCGAAATGTTGTAAAAATCTTTGTCGCCGATCGAGAGCTTATTATTAAAAAAACCTACGATACAATTTTGAGTAGTAGTTAAACAAGCTGAGTTTTTATCGTCGTTGTTTTCTATATCCGTTAATCTTTTTTGATATAGGTTGAAGTCCGCTTTATCGACTTTAGAACAGGAAAATACTATAAATAAAAATGAGATTAATAAAAATATTTTCATATATTTACTCGCTTATTTTAGGAAAATATTGTTCGTTATGAATATAACAATTCTCGGGAATCGGGCCGTCTATCCAGAAATAAAAGTTTTTTATAACGGGGCAGTTTTTAGAGGCAAGCAG
>JAGOCL010000079.1 GCA_017998755.1 Spirochaetota bacterium
TCAATATCTTTTATCGTTTCGCCATTGTATTGCGAATCTCCAGCGTGATTTATGTGATTTATTTGACTATATTCGAGCATATCGTTTAAAAAAATAATATCGGATACTGTGAAATTTATAGAATAAAGCAATTTATATAATCTTTGTAACGATAAATCTACTTGTTCAAATTTACAGAAATTAGTCGATTTTGGCTGTTCGTTAACGTCTAATAACAAAAACGAGCTTAATAAATCTTTATAATCAAAATTAATCAATTTATTTATAATATCAAATTTATTTATTTGTAGATTGATGTTTTCAAAGATCATAACGTCTAATTGTATTAAAAACTTTTTTAACCTTTTTTCTTTTTCCTGAAAAAATTTAGTTTTATCCGCTAATTCTTGAGGGTTAGTTATTGATTCGGGGTATAATTCTGAAAGATTTGTCTTGATTTTTTCGGAAAACATCTGCTCGGCAATACCTGATAAAAATGAAGTAAAATAAAAATCGTCTCCAAAATATTTGTTAACTACTTCTTTCAATTGTTGCGATAAACGAGCTAGTTGTTGTATCTCTTTTATAAAATTATGAGTTAATCTATTCTCGGCAAAATCAATGAGGGACGAGTGGTTTAACCTTAAATGTTTTTTTATATTATTTAACTCGTTATCTATAATAACGTCTTCTTTTTTATTCCCGGAAAACAACGACATTATCATAATAGCAATTTTATATAATAAGCCTCCGCTTTGATAAATAGTATTGGCGTAAACTATTTGGCTTTTCTTTTCTTCCTGAACTCTTTCCGAAGAATTTTCGCCTTCTTTATTATCGGTCTTGAGATTGCCTATTTTGGAAAGAAGATTTTTTCTCTCTTCGTCGTTAAGTTCTTTTGATAATTTTAAAAATTCAGAAGGACGTTGGTAATTATTATCCACTTAATATCCCATAATTTTTAGTTATAAAATGTTTATCGGTATAATATTTCTATAACCTAAAATTATTTTGTACAGCGTTTATTTTTTTATTATCGCTTGAAATTATGTATAAAGTCTACAAAATCTTTTTTCTCGCCGGAGCTTACGTCAAAAAAACCCGATCCGGCAACGATAACGTCGGCGCCTTTATTTAGGACGTCTTCAACGTTTTTCCTAGATATCCCTCCGTCGATTTGTATGAGGTATTTATATCCGTTATCCGATCTTAACTTATCAAGTTCTTCAACTTTTTCAAAATTATAATCTATACACTTTTGTCCTGAGAATCCGGGATTTACGCTCATAACAAGAACTAAATCGACAATAGGAAGATAATGTTTTATAAATGAAACTGGAGTAGTAGGATTTATTGTAATGCCCGCTAATTTACCCGAACTTTTTATAAGATTTACGTATCTATCGCCGTGAATCGCCGCCTCCGAATGAAAATTTATCAAGTCCGCTCCGGCTTTAACAAAAGGATCGATATGATCTTCCGGATTTGTAACCATTAGATGAACGTCGCAAAAAAAAACCGTCTTCTTTTTAAGATCGGCGACTATCTTACTTCCAAAAGTCAATTGAGGAACAAAATGACCGTCCATAACGTCAATATGTATCCAGTCCGCTCCGCTCTCAAGAGCGGAGCGGACATTATCGCCCAAATTCAAAAAATTTGCCGATAATATTGAAGGAGAAATTTTATTCATTATTTTCTTCCCGACTTTTTAGTAAGTTTTTGAAGAGCTTCAAGATGACCTTTTTTCTCTTCTATCATTTTATCGGTAAGACGCCAACTCCAATTGTGAACTCCGCTTGTTCCTGGCGTATTCATTCGCGATTCGGAAGTCAATCCTAATACGTCTTGCATCAAGAAAACAACCCATTTTGCTTCTGAATTTAACAATTTATCTTCAATTTTAAGAGTTAAATCGTTTAACGAATCCGACCAAGTAATTTTATTTTTTATACCCAAATATTTAAGTATGTCGTTTTGAGCGCTTTCGCTTTGGCTAAAAAACCATCCGTGAATTACGTCGTTGTCGTGTGTTCCGGGATAAGCTACGCAGTTGTTTATATAATTTTCCGGTAAATACGGGGCTTTAGAATTATCTTGAACGACTCCTTGCGCATCGGTAAAAGTTCCTTTATTAAACGGCGCAAACTCAAATATCCTCATGCCGGGAAATTCAAAATAATCTCTTAATTCTTCTACTTCTTTAGTGATAATTCCCAAATCCTCCGCAATGATAGCCGTCTTAAGTCTTTCAGATCCAAATTCCTTTTTTATACTATTAAACAACTCTTTACCGGGAGCGTTAACCCATCTTCCGTTTATAGCGGTCTGTTCTCCGTATTTTACTTCCCAATACGCTTCAAATCCCCTAAAATGATCTATTCGTATACAATCTACAAGCTTTAACAGATAACTGATTCTTTTTTTCCACCAGTCAAAATCATTCCTAAGCATAACGTCCCATTTATAATGCGGACTTCCCCAAAGCTGGCCGGTTTTTGAGAAATAATCCGGCGGAACTCCCGTTACAATAGTAGGTTTACCGTTTGAATCCAAATGAAACAAATTCTGATTAGCCCAAACGTCGGAACTGTCGTAAGCGACAAATATCGGAGCGTCTCCGATAATCATAATCCCGTTATCGTTTGCATATTTCTTAAATTTAGTCCATTGTTCGTAAAATTCCCATTGTAAAAATTTATAAAATTCAGCGTCGTCCAGTATTTCTTTAGATAACTCGGATAAATTCTTTCTTAACCGTAAATCTTCTTCCCATATATCCCACGAAGCGCCATTTTTACTATCTTTAATAGCCATAAATAAGGCGTAATCGTTTAACCAAAATCCGTTCTCTTTGCAAAATTTGGCATAACTATCCGGCTGGGTTGTTTTTAAAAACCTTTTATACGCTATTCTCAATATCTTAAAGTTGTGTACGTATATTCCGCCGTAATCCACTCGATTCGGTTCAAAGTTAGGATAATCTTTTAAATCTGATTTTTTAAGATACCCTTTTTCTATAAGTTCGTCAAAACTTATGATATAAGGCGTTCCCGCAAATGCGGAAAAAGAAGAATATGGGGAATCGGCGTACCCCGTAGGATTTAGCGGAAGAATTTGAAGAATTTTTTGGTCGTAACGCTTTAACAAGTCTATAACTCTGTAGGCGCCCTCTCCCAAATCTCCGCAACCGTATTTTCCCGGAAATGAAGTAGGATGAATCAAAATACCGCTTATTTTCTTATTCAAGTTATGCTCCTTAACAATTAAGATTAATTTATATTTGAACTAATTCTCGCTTTTTTCTTCAAGGAAAAATCTTAAAATAGTCTTTCCCATCGTTATCCTATCGCCGTAAGCCAATTGGGTTTTCTTTTTTAGCTCTTTACCATTAATAAAAGTTGAATTTGTCGACAATAAATCCTCGATAAAAAACTTTTCGTTTTCGTCGATTGTTATCCTGCAATGTTCTTTACTTATCAACGGATCTTTAATGATAAAATCGCAACCGTTTCCTCTTCCAATAATTAAACGACGCGAATCTATTATAAAAGACTTACCTAAAAAATTTGGGGATAAAACCAACAATATCCCTTTCTTAGATAAGAGAGAAGAAAACTGAAGTTTATTAATATCGTTAATTTCTGTATTTAAAGTATCGCCTTCAACCATAATAACCGCGCCTATTTTCAACAAATGATAAATTAAACTAAATAATTTGTCAAATTTATTTTAAAATAATATTTTTATATAAGTTTTATTGATTTTTATTTTAAAAAAAACTATATATAGAAAGGTAATAGGAAATTTAAAAAAAGGACTTAGATTTTATTTATGGATAAAAATAAGCAGGTTGTTCCTTTAAACGTCTTTAACGCTTTAAAATCTAAATATTTGGCATTAGGGAAAAAAACAGGAGTATTATCTCTTGGTTTCAAAAAAAGCAGAAGCGCATTTAAAAGATTGTTAAGAGATTATATAATTTTAAAGAAAAAATATCTAATTATGAGGAAATACTCTACCAAAAGAGTTAACGAGCTTATTGAAAAAATCAACAGGGAAAATTATCAAATAGTTTTAGATCATAACAGGAAATTACTTAAAATTTCGCAAGATTTTTTATCTGAAATTGAGATGGACAACGCTGAATTTGCCCAATCCTTTTATATAGATATTTTATTTGAGAAATTTCTTCCTCAAATAGCTTCAAACGTTCAAACCATAGATATTGAACCATTTACGTTTCCGATAATGATAAAAAACTATCAATTTGAAGAAGAGCATATTCACCCTTACACATATTTTAGCATATCGGGTAAAATAAAATACGACTCTAAAAATAAAAGGTATTTATACTTTCTAAACGCTGAAAACGTATCGGCCTCGATAGAATTAAGTTATTTCCAAAAAACTGATACTTTGATTACGTCTTTGTCTGTTACAAATTTTAACTTGATGAAAGCTAAAAAAACTATAGAAATGCATAAAATTATGCTTATATTTCTAACTTGCTCGATTATTGAAGAATATAACAAAGAAACGTCTAAACATCTACAACAAATAAGAACTATTACCACTTATCTCTCTGCGGAATGCAAAAGACTTGGATTGATAAAAGTAGATAATTACGATATTGAAGATTACGTCAAAGACATAAATTACACTTCAGTTTTGCACGACATCGGAAAAGTCGGGATACCAAATGAGATACTTTCAAAAGAGACTACGCTAACTCCCGAAGAACGCGAGATTATGAAAACTCATACCAAAATCGGAGCGGAATATATTCATAAAATTATCAAAGCTTTTCTGGAGGATTCTTCTTATTCTTTATATGTAGATTTTTTGAGGGTTCCTTACGAAATATGTCTTTATCACCATGAAAGGTGGGACGGCGCGGGATATCCCGAAGGACTTTCCGGCGAGATGATACCGTTAACGGCAAGAATAGTATCTGTTGCAGATACTTACGACGCTATAAGATCGAACAGGTCGTACGATAAATCGAGAACTCACGAAGACGCGATGAATATTATCAAGTCCCAAGCGGGTAAACAGTTTGACCCGAACATAGTCGGAGCTTTTATGAATATTTCGAATATCCTATCTAAGATAGAGTATTAAATAAAATTTCATTGATTAATATTTTATTTATGTTAATATGGATAAATTTTTTTAAGCGAGGTTTAATATGGCTTATAAATTAAAGAAAGGGGTTTTTAAAGTTGATTGTAAACAACCGGGATGTCCTTTTGATTATGAATTTGAAATCAATCAAAATATCATGGGGATTACCGAGGAAGACGTCGAGTCTGAAGCAAAAAAGATCGCCAGAGATATGGCTCGGATCAAACATGACTCGGTATACGGTTCAAAACATACTTTATTCAATCCTACAATAAGAAAAGTATCTGGGGTATACGAGGCAATTGGCGCCAAATCTTCGGCTATCAAATACCAATCCGAGGCTACAAAGTATAAAGAATATAAAAAAGGGGAGATGATTCTCCAAAAAGGGGATATAGCTACGACAATTTGCGAGGTAGTTAAAGGTACCGCTTACGTCGATAAAAATAAAGCTCACGTTTATAAAGTTGGCGACAGTTTTGGAGCCGCCGCTCTTTTGGTTAATCAGACTAGAACCGCCGACGTAATCGCAGGAGAAGACGGAACGACAATAGCTTTTTACAATCTTAAGGAGCTAAACAATAAAGATCCTAGAAAAGCCAAAGAATTATATACTGAAGCGATGGAAGACGTCTTCGACGTAATACAAGATATGGAACAATTAGTTGAAAAATTAGAAAACGAACTGGAAAAACAAACGATTATCAATCAAAACAGAAAAGAGAGAATCGACGAACTGGAAAAGTCTTTACTTGAAACAAAGAAAGAATTAGCTGAAATAAAAGGCGGCTCTTCGTTTAAATAAGATTTAATAACTATGAAGTCCGGGTAATAAAAAATTTACCCCCAAAAACGTAAAAATTGTTAATAAAAAACCAAAAACCGAAATAATAACCGTAGTTTTTATTTTGGTTTTTGTTATTGTCCTCAAATGAAGGTATAAAGTATATACTAAAAACGTTATAAGCGCAAAGGTTTCTTTCGGGTCCCAGCCCCAAAACCTTCCCCATGCGCTTTTAGCCCAAATCGCTCCGAACAACAGCGCGCCTATTGTAAATATCGGATAACCGACGCTTATGGAATTCCTTATAATTTTCTCTATATATACTTTTTTATCTTCGTCTTTGATCGTCAAATAGAATATTGCGGCGCCAAAACCTACGGCAAAAAAAGATTCGCCGATAAACGACAGCGCTACGTGAGCTAACAGCCAATTAGATCTCAAAGCCGGTATCGGCAAAACGATATTTTTATCCGCCAATGGAGATGAAGATAATGAGAGAGTAAAAAATGCGACAATTGTCCCGATAAAAGCGATATATCTTGAAAAATCGTTTTTTGACGCGCCCTGATAGATCGTTACGGCTACAACAATTAGTAAAGAATATAGAATTAGAGCTTCGTAAGTATTAGTAATCGCGAGATATTTTATGAGTATAGACCTACGTATTAATTCGAATAAAAGCGATATAATTACGGCTATATTTAAGAAAATATTCAATTTCATCTTAGTTTTTATAAATATACCGACAATATACGCCGCCAGCGAAGCTATAATCAAGCAATATGCGGTTGTTACTATCATTAGTTAACCTCTCTTAATTTTTTTAGGTAAGTAAGTATTAATCCGGCTCCAATTAATATTATTCCGATATAAATAAAAATATCCCCGTTATCTTTTATAAATTTTATCCCTGTATATTCTTTGTTGAATTCTGTAAGTCCATAATTATTTTGATATGCGGTTACACCGGATATTGTTAACGGCGAATTTACTTTTATGGATTTTTTTGTTATTCTACCATTGACAGATATCGATACGTTAGTTTGATAACTTTTCGGCGAGCCGTCCGGATAAGTTATTTTTTCTATGTCGTCGACAATAATCGTTATATCGTCGGATATTTTTATAGAGTCCCCCTCGAGAGCGACTATATAATCCTCCGTTCTGGCTATCGAACTTATAAGTCCTCCGATAATTATAACCAACAAGCCGATATGTATAATATCCGGACCATAATAGTTTTTTTTAATCTTAATATTTTTAAATATCCTGTAAACAGAACAGTAACTTAAATTTAAGATAAAAAGAAATGAGAGAAATATAAAGATAAAAGAGCGGTATATATCGTTAAATCCAAGAAATATGATAATATCAGATATAAAATCCGGATATAAGCTGAGATAAATCTCATTAGTCTGATTTTGCGGGATAATACTCCCGGTAATAAAAAAAAATATAAAGGTAGATATAAGAATAGCTCCGAAGCGCATAGAACGAAAATATTTTAAGGTTCTGTTAATATTCTTCATTTTATAAAGTCGGGACTCTAATTAATATCGAAATTACCGGCGAATTAGCCGATTCTGTAAAATTCGGATTCCTATCGATATCGTCGGCGGAATTGTACCCCTTTGCAACTATATAAATATATAACCTATATGTATTAGTCGAACCTTCAGTTCTATAAGGCTTTATATTATAATAATTATAATAGTCAATATCGTAAAAACCTTTAAAATTGGTATCGTCCCCCCAATAAAATTGTAACGAATCGTATTTACCTTCGTATTCGGTGGGATTGGGATAAATCATATCCATATAGATATAATTTCCGCTGTTATTATGCGGATTTTTTTGGGTAGCTTTGTCGTTGATAGCGTTATTATGGAAACAAAATCGTACGTTATCCGTTTTATCCGATAGAGTTTTATCTATCATATCAAGCGTAACTGGTATAGTAGTATTTTTATAAAAATCGTCCATTATAGTAAAAGGCGGATTGGGAAATCTGAATTTATTTTCAGAAACCGGATCTGTTATAGGAAAAAAATCGGTCGAAAGATCTATTAATTTAAGATTACTCGAATTGTAAGGGTATCTTACGACCGCCTTTTTCCTATTTTCTATTTTATCGAAATAATAGTAAACGTCGTATCCCACAAATAAATAGTAAATTCCTTGTTTTTCTTGGTTATATCCTTTAAATCTTATCTCAACGCTTTCCGTATCGTTATTAACAATCTCAAGTTCCTGCGGCTCTTGAAAATACATAGAATCTTCGATACCGCATGAGCATAAAGAGATAATTGTAATAAAAAAGATTAAAAGCGGCATATAGTAAGTATTAAAATTTTGTTTATTCATATTTAAAATATAAATTAAATAACAATAATTACAATAATATTTACAAATTTAAGATAATATCCAAAGCTTTTTTTCTATTCAACTTTTGCAAAAGACGCGCTCGGAAAGTTTACTCTAATAAAATTATATAATTCATAAACCGCCGATACGCTTTCTACCCCCGGTTGCAAAAAAACATCGGCGTTTTCAGGAACGAATATTTTTTTTTTGCCTTTTGCGAAGTATTTATCTATCGCGCTATCGGTTTGAGCATGAGTTTTCACGATTAAATCCGGATCTGCTGTCAATATTTCTTCAATCGACGGAGTCGGCCAATTTTCATCAATATTAAAAGCGAGTCTAGCTCCTGATTTTATCAGAATATCCGATATGAACGTATTTTTGCCGGCGGTTACAAATGGGGGATAATAAATTTCAATAACTGTTTTAGGTTTTAGATTTTGATCTATATTTAAAATTGCGGAGTTTATACGTTCTATTTTATTTTGCATATTTTCAATAATTTTCTTCCCTTCGTTTTCTTTATTTAACAATAGAGATATATCGCTTATTTGGCTATATATTTCATCAAAATTCTTTGGGTGAATCAACCATACTAGTCTATTTTTACCGACAAGTTTTTCAAAATAAATTTTGTCTTCCATAGATACTGAGTCAACTCCGATAATATGAGTAGGATTAAGAGAAACTATTCTTTCAAAATTGAAACTATTAAAAGCTGAAACTCTATATAATTTTTTTTCAGAAACCAGAGCGTCGATTTTATTTTCAAACTCGCACATATCGGTTACGCCGACTAACTCTTTTTCCGATCCTAAATTAAAAATTATTCTTGTTATCGACGGAGCTAAAGAAATAACTCTCAAAGCGCCTTTGTTATTTATTTCGTTTTCTTTACATCCAAAAAGAATAACCGATAAAATTAAA
>JAGOCL010000081.1 GCA_017998755.1 Spirochaetota bacterium
ATAAAAATCTTTTATATTCGCCTGTTTTTTCTCTAAGTCTACGAGCCAGAATTTTATCTGCGGTATGAAGATTATCGTATATCAATATCGTCTCTTCGTAATAATTTTTTATTTTTTCTTTATTCCACGAAGCCGGAGGAGGATTGAGATTGGTTATCCTATCGGACATTTTTACGAGACTTATCTCAGTCGGTTGTTTCAATATCCGATTTACGCTGTCTTTCATCTGCGCTTCTTTCGGTAAAGAGGAGTCTTTAGTTAACGCCTTCACGCCGTCGGCTATTTTTGTTCCGAATATTTTCTCAACTTCCGAATATTTTGCGTCGGTATCTTCCAAAACGTCGTGCAGTAAAGCGGTTTGTACGGCGTAATCCTCGTCGAAACTTTTAACGGTCGCAAACAGGTTTATAAGCTCCATAGCGACAAGCGAGAGGTGAACTATATATGAAACGTTTTTATCCTTCATTTTTTGATCTTTATGGTATTCCGCCGCAAACATTAAAGCTTTAGCGTACAAATCTTGATTCCACATATTTACAGGCCGCCCTCTTTTAATTCGGTATAGTAATTTTCTCCTGATTTTGTTATTTTGTGAGTATAATATTTTTTTGTTTTGATATCGCTCTCTTTCTCTTTTACTTCAACGCATACGTCTAGCTCCGGCGGCTCGTTTGTTACTATTTTCGCCGATTTATTTATATAATCGTATAAAGCTTTACCCTTTTTCCAGTGGAAATTTACTATTTTATTCGGTTTTTCAATTAGCATTTTGTTTATTACCGAATCCCGATCGCCAAATAAAGTTTTCTCGCGGGTCGCGTCGACGACGTCTTTAGCGCTAATTGAAAACGAGGATAAATCGGCGGTCGAAGCCGAGACCATCGAATATTGAAACGCGCCGCTTTTGTAAACTATTCTCATTATTCTAAAAGAGACGTTTTTTATCACCAGAACGTCGTCGAGATTATAGAACTCAGCCCCTTCGCAAACGACGGTATTTACCTTAATTGAAATAATTTTTAATCTTGACTTTGTAACGACAATCTCGCCGGATTTATCGGGCTCGTCGATAAAATTTGTTTTTTGGTTTTGAAGAATTTCGCTTTGTTGAAATTTCTTTCTCTCCAGTATATCCGAACTTGTTCTGTAAAAAACCTCTTTCCATTTAGGTTCGGATTTCACTTGCGAGGCGGATAATTTTTCGTCGTTTTGAACGAGCGAGCTTTTTTCATCAAGGTTAGTTTTATTATCTTCTTTAATATTTTTATTATCTTTAGAAATAGAACCGCTATCGTTTTTGTTTGCCGTCTGTTTTTTACCCGGTACCGAATTCGATATTTTTTTAGTTTTAGCGAGGGAATTTTTATCGGATTTCTTTCCTGCGGATAGGGCGTTAGAATTTTTTGAAGAGGTAGTCGCGCCGCCGCCGAGCGTCGTCGTAGCTCCGAAAGAAAAACGCTTCCCGTCTCCGAAACCGCCCCCTTTATTTTTATTTTTGCTCGTTCCGCCGGAAAATATGGAACTAAAAAAAGTAGCAATTTTTCTTCGGAGTAAAAACAGTAATAAAATAAGCGCTAATAATAATATCAATCCCAATATAATAAAAAAGAGAAGTTTATTGTTTTTAAAAAAATCCGTAAGATTTGTAAAATTAAATCCTTTGATAGCGCCGTTATCTGAAGTAGCGTCTTTGACGAAAGCGTATTTATTTGAGTCTTTTGTATCGGGACTATTATCTTTGTTAATGTTTCTCGTATCGCCGTTATCTTTGTCTTTATTACCGCGCGGGTCTTTGTCTTCAACGATCAATACGTTTTTATTCGACGCGCCGGGAAATAACGTCCGTAGATCAAGGTTAATTTTGTTATCAGAATTATCTTTTTGATAAATAGTCGCGATAAATTTTTTACTTTTCGCTATCTTTTTTGGATTTATCAAGAAACTTATCTTATATCTAACTTCGCTGTTGAAAAAAAGCGTCCTAATAGTATCCTCGTCGGGATATTCAAAATATTTGCCGAAATTATTAGATATATCCAGAAGAGGTTTATTCGTTTGTTCGTTGAAATTGATCGAATAATTGAAATAGAAGAAAGGAATATCTTTGTATTGAGAAGTCAACTGTTCCGGCGTAGTTTGGCTTAAGATATCTTCGCCGTCCGAAAAAAAGAGTAGATAAATATTCTTTTTATCGGGATATTTATCTTTCGCTTTTATTAACTCGCCGTTTACGGTCAATATCGAGTCGTAAAGACGGCTGTAATTTCCCTCTTTTTGTACCGAATCAATAAGATCGATCCGGTTTGTAGTATTCTCGGAAAATTCGCTGACTTTCGTCGTAAAATCGTTTACCTTCCATACGCCGAGAACGTCGGACTTCTTGATATTGTTCAATACAAATTTAACTCTGTTTTTTATAATATCAAAATTGTCGTCTTTTATAGAGCCGCTGTTGTCTATCAGAGCTCCGTATACCGAGTCGTTCGGGATATTCTCGATCTCAAATTTTACCCGTTTTGAATTATTTAATATAAACCCGATTTTTTCTATAATATCGTCGGGGTAGTTGTGAAATCGTATCGTACAAATATTGGTCGACGTATCTATAGTAACGTCGTCTAATTTTAAGGACTCCGAGTTTACAAAAATAGCCGTCGTCAATAATAGAGTAATAAAAAAGTATTTCACTATTCTACCTCTTCAAATAAACTTTTATAATATTCGTTTATCAAATAAAGCGCTTCATCATTGTCCGTATTGAAACTGCAAAAATAATCGTAAAGCGTCATGCTTTCGACGACTTTTCCTTCGGTAAAAATTCCGGTTATTACAAATTTTTTATTTCCGTTTTCAAGTATAACGAGATTGGCCTCTTTACCGATTGAAAATCTTTGCGAATTGTTAAGGTTGAGGTCTATGGATTCTTTTGAGACGCCAAGCGTTTTAAACATCCCTTTTGATAACGGAATGTATATATCGTCCTGAACTATGAATAGCGATATGTCGGAGATTTTTGCGTCGGATTTAATAACGGATTCAAAGTTATAATTAACTTTTTTCAAACAATCCGAGCGCATATCGTCGAGAGTTTTAATAAAATTATTGAGGCGTTTCATCTCTCTATCGATATTTTTTCCGTCCGAGCGCGATTCGAAAAGATCGAAGAATATCTCATTATTTGAGACTAGTTTTACGTTTTTGTTATCGTAAAATATTGTGAAAAAATGCTTTTTATTTTCTATTTTACTTATGTTATCTATATCTTGCGATAATTCTTTGATATACAGAGAGTCCGTATCTACGCCGACTTCTCTCAATTTGGAGAAAAGTTCTTTTCGAGTGGCGTCGGAACAAACGTATCTGGTTTTTCCTTTTTCCATCAAAGAAATATTTTGTTTCTCAAGATTGATATCGACGTTTTTTATATCGCCTACGACTATATACTTGATATGTTTTTGAATATTATCGGATAAATCTTCAATATTTCCAATTCTTAAGAAAGAGACGTTATCTGCCGAAGATTGTCCCGCGTATATTATATACCGCTTTTCGCCAATCGGAAATATTCTTTTGTCCATATTTAACTCCGTTAATAAAAATAGTTATAAGTTTCGGCTTTGCGCAATAATCCAATCGGAATTATAAGTTTCTCAATAATAATTCTTGATTAATCCGGTATAATATAATAATTATAAATAAACCGATAAAAGCGCTAGTAAGTATTATAGCAAATTAAAAAAATATTTAAAGCAAATATTTGTTATTATGCAATATTATTTTAAAATTACTGCGGGAGTTCTTCATGCTAAAATATATTCTAAAACGATTCCTTTTAATGATACCGACTTTGATAGGCATAAGTATCGTTTGTTTTTTTATAACCCGCATATTACCCGGCGGCCCTATCGAGCAGGCGATAGCTCAAATGACTACCAAAGGGGACGCCGGCTTGACTAAAAGAATAAATGAAAAAGAAATTGAGCGGTTAAAAAAGATTTACGGATTTGACAAGCCGGCTTATATTCAATACTTCGTCTGGATGAAAAATATCTTAAAAGGGGATTTTGGCGAGTCTTTCAGAACTCACAAGCCGGTATTAACTGAAATTGGCGAAAAGATCCCAATTTCGCTTATTTTTGGGCTAACGGGTTTTTTTCTGTCGTATATTATTTGTATTCCGCTTGGCGTTAAGAAAGCGCTATCGCATAATACCGCGTTTGATACGGCTTCGAGCGTCGCAGTTTATGTGGGGTACTCTATACCCGGTTTTGCTTTGGGCGTTTTATTATTAGTTTTGTTAGGCGGCGGTACGTTTCTCAATCTTTTTCCGTTGACAGGGGTTGTGTCGAATAATTTTGAATCGTTATCGTTTTTTCGAAAAGTACTCGACGTTATTCATCACATGGTTCTGCCGGTATTTTGTTATTCGATCGGCGGTTTTGCCGTCCTGACAAGTTTGATGAAGAATTCTTTGATGGACGAACTTAACAAGGATTACGTTAGAGCGGCGCTTGCCAAAGGGGTTCCTTACAAAAAAGTAATATTCCGTCACGCCCTTCGTAACGCCCTCATACCTATAGCGACAGGCGTCGGAGGGCTTTTCGGCGCGTTCTTCGCAGGATCGATACTGATAGAGAAAGTCTTCACAATACCGGGAATGGGTCTGCTCGGTTACGAATCTATCGTTCAGCGCAATTATCCCGTGGTACTGGGACTGATTATCATACAGTCGTTATTCAACCTTTTAGGGAGAATACTATCCGACTTTGCTCTGGTAGTAGTCGACCCGCGAATTACTTTTGATTAAATATGCTTCTGGAATAATCCTACAAGCTTCTCTTTTGGCGCAACCCCGACCGTTTGTTCTACAATCTGCCCGTTTTTAAATATTATAACGGTAGGAATACTCATAATGTTATATTTCGCCGAAATATTTCTATTATCGTCGACGTTGACTTTACATACTTTAACTTTATCCGAATACTCGTTCGCTATCTCTTCGACGATCGGACCTAACATTCTACAAGGACCGCACCATGCCGCCCAGAAATCTACTAATACGGGCTTAGTTGATTTCAATACCTCGTTTTCAAAATTATCGTCCGTTACAATTACTTCTTTTGACATTTTTGTCCTCCTAAATAAATATATATGAATATAAACATAATATCAAAAAAAGGCAAGTAAAATTTATAAAAATTTAAATATTAATTACAATACTTGCCCCTAGTTTAATTTTGGGATTAAAAACGGAACTATTTTCAGGGAAGAATATTCCCGAATCGACCGAAAGCGTGAAAGACGGCGCGACGTTAACGATAAAGCCAAAATCGGCTTCGGCCCCGACAAGATACGATCCGCCGTTAAAATCGGGATCGCTCATCTCTCCCGACGGAAAGAATTTAAAAGTTTGATAACCCGCCAGATATATAGTAAATTTGCCAATCAGATTATCTACCGGCGTTACGAGATATTTAAGAGAAACAGAGTGAATATTTGACAATATAGGCGATAAAACTAATCCTCCGTCGAATTTACCGTAATAGTAAAACTTATTTGAAGTTTGATTATAGTCGTCGCCCCAAAAAGCCATAGAAGAGTCTTTATTGCCGTATCCGAAGGAGTAGTTTAGTATAAATGTAGAATACTTGCCGTTTACGAAAGTATATCTCAACTGCGACGTAAAGGCGAAGCTCATTAAAGTATCGACGGTAGAGTTTGTCATATCTTGACTCGCGCCGAACATCCCTGAAATATGCGCCATATAATAGAAATTTTCTATTATTCTCCCTTCTAGATTCAGTCCCATGTGGAAAGTACTAATAGCGTTTTTATTATTGCTATATTTATCGACCGGAGCGCTCGAAGCGTCTATTTGTCCCAGCAAATACGGATTAATATGCTGAGCGGCGACGTTTATATCAAAGTCCGTCGCTATAAATATCCTTCTCGCTTGAATTTCGTTAACGGCCATGTTGAATTTCGGCGTAAGAAGATTAGTATTCTCGACATAAGTCCGGTCGAATTCTGTAATAGCGTAAGGATTAAACCACGGATGAAATAGCCCCAATAACCCGGTATAGCCGATAAAAGTCTTGAAATTCAGAAACGGCACCTCGATATTCAGCTCTAGCGCGTCGAGCGGTCCGCTAAATATCAGAGGGGACTTGAGATTGAAATAAGTTCTTCCGATAACGACGCTTCCCATAGGGTAACGCCACTTTATATAGAGCTCCTCTATGTTAAACATCGGAACTATACTCTCTTTTTCGAACTTAAACAATCCCCTCAGTCTGAAATGTACAAAAGACTCTTTGAAAAAAGTTATTCTACCCCAGAATTCCCCTTCAAAGTTGGCGATCCACATATTATCGGGGACGGGCTTGAATCCGCCGTTATTTGGAACAGTTTCAAAAAAACTCAAATTTTGGCCAAAAGCTACTCTCGAACGGGAAGTAAGCTCCCCTCCCGCGTCGAAAATAACGGTATGCTTTCTTAAATTTTCTACAATTTTATAATCTTCGTCGAAAATATTTTTAGCTTTCATAGCGTTGTAATCGCCGCTATTGTCGACTCCAAATGAAAACGCCGTTAAAATAATAGTTACAAACGCTAAAAAATAAATTCGCATTATTTATCCTAATCTACAATAATCTCTTTGATTTTGGTTTCTTCTTCCGTCTTTTTCTTGTTTAACTCTTTGGCTTTTTGCTTTTCCAGTTTTTCTTTGATTTTTTTATCTTTTTCGGCTTTTCTTTGTTCGTCGAGTTCTTTATAGATGGTCTTCTTCCATTTGGGATATATGTCGTATTCGTCTTTGATATAAAGAGGCGCTTCTTTTCTCGGCTTGATATTTTTGGATCTGACATAGTAATCGACGTAAGAGAAGGAGTCGAGCAGTTCCAGTCCGGTAAACGAATCGTCGGGGCCTCTCCCTTTGTCTATCAACCCCAGCCCGACGCAGAGGTTGTAGGAATATTTTCTCGAGGTTCGTCCTTTCATACTCTTGATACCGTTTAGATTATAAATCCCGCATATCCAGTAGGCGAACTCTTTTCTTGTAACGACGGGATTGACTTCGTTATCTTTTATCGGAATAGTTACTTTAAAAAGTTTTTTGGACGCCGCCCAGACGACGTTGTCGAGAAATTTGTCGTTATCGTCCATCTCGTTATAAAGCAGTCTGACTAACGTTATGGCGTCGTTGAAAGTCGCGATTTTTTTTACGGACAGCTCCCTGAAAAAATCGTTTTGAGAAGAATTTATTTGAATCGCCGCTATTGTCAGTAATAAAAAAACTTTCAGTTTCATAACGATAAATCTCTTTTAGAATAATAAAATCATTATTTTATCATCGACACATTACTACGAATATTTTTAATTATTCTACCGTAAATAATAGCGCATTTTTAAAAATATATACTAATCTATGCGGTTTTTTTTAAAAACCGATTTTCATATAAATAATAAATTCAAATCCCGACTCGTCGTAATATTTCATCAACTGATAATGTTGAAAATAGATAATATTGTTAAACAATATTCCAAGTCCGAATCTTTCGCGCCAATTCCAATCTATTCCGCCGTTTAACAGATAGACGTTGCCCATATCGGTTTCGGTAGTATCCTTTCTTAAAAACTGACCGATAAAGTCTAAAAAGAAGGTTAGTCCTATTTTCGGAGCGCCCCATTTGACATGCGCTTTTACCATATCCGTCGGCGTAAAATAATTCCGTTCAAGAAAGCTATGTTTCCACTCCGTTGTGATTTCCAGATACTGCTTAACGTTAAAGGTTATTCCAACGGCAAGGTTAAGATCCAATATCTCTCTTTTTTGCATAGTATAAAGAGCTTCTTCCGTGGAAACTAACGCCCAATCCAATCCGTACATATTATACGCGACTTCGAGATCGGTATATCCGCTAAACCAGCCTGTTAGCGATCCTTTTAGACCGGTTTTACCGAACCATTTATATCCGGGCGTCGCGGAGTTGGGGAATATCGTATAATCGTTGTTTTTAAACCAGTATTGATCCGGCTTGCCTATTAGCGAAGCCCCCCCCTCGATATAACAGTGGAAGTAATCGTAAAAACTGTACCCGAATTTAGCGTACGGGAGTATATACCAGAAGAATTCATAATCGCGGAAACTACCTAAGAACTCAGCGGACGCTTTGATAAGAAAAGATTCTTTCAACATAGTCGAATAACTAATACCGGTTTTTATGTTATTGAAAAAGTCGTTTGAATAAGCTCCGGTAAAACTTCCGATTGTCCCGTTGGTTTTTGACTCGAGGTAGTTAAAATCGTAACCGATATGCGCCGTTATAAAATGATTGTTTGAAAATACTTGCGAATATGCAAGATCGGTTTGCAATAAATATCCGAGATCCGCTCTGGATATCGAGGCGTCGTTTTTACCAAAAGCGTTAAGAAACATAAGCGAGTTAAATACCCTGAAAGTCAGATCGTTTTGGTAATCAAATTTTAACGACGGTCCCAAATCTATATTTAAAATCCGCTTTTTTAGATTTTTATATACGCTTTGATCTTGAAGATCGTAAGACTTCTCAAAATACCCCAATTCTGTTCCTAAATTAAACTTTTTATAGTTATATAGTAATTCAGCCCTGAAGTCGTCCATAGACATCGAGTTTTTGACGTCGCTTCTTTCTATCCAGAAGTTCTCTTTCGCCTCTCTCAAATAGTGGATCGATACGATAGGGTTGATCTCTTTTATAAAAATAGAGAAATCGGCAAGAAGATTATTGTTTAGTCCGTAACCGAACAGAATGATCGCGTCGATCGGCTTGATTTTATCGGGGGACTCGACGCGTTCGGGTAGAGTCGCCTCCAGATCTATCTTAATAATATCGCTAAATTCCGGCTTGGTTATCGCTTCAAATTTGATATCAGGCAGTTTGGTATCTTTTATAAGAATATCGAGAGTTAACTGCCTTTTGTCTTCTATCTCGATATCTATTTTAGGAAGAAGTATATCGGGAGAGTCGTTATTTTGAGTATGAACAGAATAAACAAGTAAAATTAAAAATATTATAATAAAATTCTTTTTCATT
>JAGOCL010000080.1 GCA_017998755.1 Spirochaetota bacterium
CGTACTGATATCTTAGTCCCGATTGAGCGACGTCGCCGCAAACTACGATAAAAGAAATGTCGTTAAATCTGACGTCGTCTGAAATATCTTTAAAATAGTTCTCGTCGCCTTCGTAATAATGCAGATCTGATATGACCAAAAAGCTAAAATTTGAATTATCGGCGACGTCCGGAGGTAGAATAACAGGAAGATTGTCCTTGTCGATAAACCTCTCCCGAACGTTTTGGCTTCTGCTTGAAATGATGCCCAAAACATCCACGAACCCGCATGAAACAGCAGATATAATTAACGCCGTTAAAACAATTTTAAAAATCCAATTCATAACCTATTCCCGACCTGACCCAAAATTTATTAATATATCCGGCAAAAGGCAGAGCTCCGGCAACGCCGTACCCTATATCAAAGTTAAATGAGATTTTTTTAGGCAAAAAAAAGCTATTTTTATACTCAAATTGTAAGTAATTTGAAGAAAAAAGATCCATATCGTCCCTATTGCCAAAACGAAAAGCGAAAGTATAAAATTTGAGAGGATTAAACGCTATTTCTATATCAAATAAAAAAAAGAATTGAAATAGAAAATCCTCCTTATACGTATTTTTTTGATCGAAAATGTTTAGATCGATAAACTGAAACGCCGCTCCGGTTTTGATACTAAAATCTACCCATTTGATTAGATCGACGTAGAAATCAATTAAAATAGTGAGATTATTCTCTCCAACCTTAAAATCGTTAAAATCCCTGTAAATATAATCTATTTCGACCGACATA
This sequence comes from Spirochaetota bacterium, assembly GCA_017998755.1. Lineage (GTDB taxonomy): Bacteria > Spirochaetota > GWE2-31-10 > GWE2-31-10 > MWDO01 > MWDO01. The sequence continues at coordinate 769 of JAGOCL010000080.1, forward strand.
AAAAAAAACGGATTCATTTTCCACCCTACCCTGAATACGTCCGGTTCCAGTCCGCTTCTTGTGTGTTTCAGACCTAAGTCAAAGTTAAATAATTTTGACAATTTCAAAGCGATAGAAGTATCGTAAATAAATCCAAAACGCATACCGTCGACGTACTCAAATCCGGTTTCAAGGTTAAAATCTAACGAAGTCGGAGCAAAAAGATAATCGCTTATCCCCGCTACTTTTTTATATTTAATACCGGATTCCCAATTTGGATTATCAAATTTAAGAGAATTCAGAATTATAGTCGTAAAAAGAAAAAATAAGGCAAAAAGATATTTCATACCGCTATCTCGTGAAAACAACTACTATCGAAGACAGCAGTATTGTTATAATTGAAAATAAAATATTAAAAGCCGAGAAAATTATCATTAATACTCTCTTAGTTATAATTTCATAAAGCCGGATACTAGCATAAATATTTGCGCAAGCAAATATAAAAAGAACGGAATCTGTGAAAATAATCATCTTTAGTATCATCGTAAGCGTGTTTTGGCTAAAGTTCTGAAATCCGCCTATTACGTACAAAAATAACAGAATTACCTTGTATAAAAAAAGGACTAAGAATATCTTTTTTACATAAATATACAGTTTCTCTAATATCATATTAATCCGTTAATTATAGTTCGCGTCAAACAAAACCATCAGTATCTCGCCGGAATCAAAAGTTATCTCAAGTTTATCTTCAACCGCGACGTTGCTTACGCTCTGATCCGATACGTCTAAATTATTATGGGCGTAGTTATATTTACTCCCTTTTATAAGTATGTTTTCGACTTTTCCGAGTGGAAATAGCGAAAAACGCCTATTTTTAGAGCTATTGACGATAATACCTTTTCTAATTAGCGTTATTTCGCTGTTATCTGTAATTATTGATATATTTAACTCTTCGTATTTCTTTAACAAATAAATATTTGCCAAACTATGATCCACGTAACTCCCAATCGAAGCGAACATATAAATTTTGTCCGGTTTCATAGCCCGCGCTTCAAGTATGGCCAACTCCGAGTCTGTGAAATCTTTATCGACTGGGAACGTTTTTTTTGGGACGTCCGGATACCTGCTAATAATTTCAGGATCGACGCTGTCAAAATCCCCGATAATTAGCGAAGGTTGAATACCGGCGGCGTTTAAAATATTTAAACCGCCGTCTACCGCTATAATAAATCTTGCGTCGGCGGAGTATTTTCTCAGTTTATCGACGTTATAATTTTCGCCGGAGCATACGATTACTACTTCTTTCATTTACGATCTCAATATCTCGTTTGGTTTCAATTTTGACGCCCGAAAAACCGGAATAAACGCCGAGGTTACCGTCATTATTAATACGACAAACGCTATCGAAAGAGTTTCAAAAAAACCGATTTTTATCACAAACGAGGTCTGATAATATATCGAAGTATCGTAAATAACGACCGGTTGAAACGATAAACCCGGTATGGCAAATTCCAATAAATATTCAATATAAGCTAGGGTTAAATTAATAATACTCTCAAGAATTTCGAAAATATTTGAGATGTTGTTCCCTATCAGGAATCCCAAAACTACTCCAGAGAAACAACCTAAAAACCCGATTATAACGCTTTCTACCGTGAAAATCATGTCAATATCTTCCGGACCGGCTCCTATCGCCTTCAATATCGATATATCTTTCTTTTTCTCAGCCAAAGAAAGTTTTAAAGCTCCGTAAGTATTTAACGAAACCATTATAAAAATAATCATAAAAAGAAATATTATCATTACCTTTTCAAGCTTCAACGCCGCAAAATACCCCTTGTTCATCTCTTCGGCGCTTAATACGCGGTATTCGTCTCGGAGAAACGCCTTAACATCCCGAATAAGATATTTCTGAGAACTCCTATTTTTTAACTTGATACCGACGTTGTCTATAGATATTTTCCCGGTCAAAGGCAAAAGCGAATATATCGAAATAAATCCCCAATACCTGTCGTAATCGTAACTTCCCGTCTCAAATATCCCGCCAATATTAAAAGGAATACCTCTATTCTTATAACTTCTCAGACTTATATCGGGCGATAACAGAAGTTCGTCTCCTACTCTGACCGTTACCCTTTCGCTCAAAGGACCGCCGATTAAAATATCGTATTCTCCAAGCTGAAATTTACCGTTGATAATCTGAAAATATTTGTTAAATCTGGTATCTTTTACTATCTCGTCCGGGTCTAACGCCCTCAGTTTTAATATCTGTATTTCCTGAAATATATTTCTATCGACCTGAAAAATTATTTCTCTGTCGCTATAAGGAACAACCGATTCGATTTGATTGAATTTTCCGTATAAAGTCTCTTTCAAACTCTTAATCTCGGATACGGTAAAAGATTTGTTATCTTCCTTTGAGATATTTATTTGCGAAGAGCCGATTTCGATTCTTTTAGATATATGATTATCTTGAAAGCCGTTCATTATAGATATAACGACAATCATAACGGATAATCCGATCGATAATCCCAAAAAGAGCGAGATAAATATCAAACTCCCCTTGTTTCCGCTTTTATCGTTCATGTATCTGTTAGCTACAAACAACCTGAATTTGAGTATGTCTATAGCTTTTTTTTTGTTACCGTTTTTAAAATTCAACCGCAGTTTCCTATAAATCTAAGTATTAAAAATTATAATTTAATGGAGTTGTTTTGTCAAATTTTTATAAGATTATTTTACCGAACGCCTATTTTATTTGACAAAAGACAAATATTTAAGTATATTTTTTTTCTGCCAGAATATCCGTAGCGCATAATAAATAAATATAATCCCAGCCGGATCGGAGATGAAATTATGAAAATAAAAAAAGATTTTAATCCAAAAAAACTGTTTGAACTTCTTACCCCCGTAGAAATCAATCCGGATACGTCTTATCTTACCGATAAACAAAAAAATATCATAGATTATTTGATCGAAGTAGCTAATATTATCGACGAGATATATTTATTGCAAAAAAACCGCGCTAATTTGGTTATAAAGGAGAAGATTCGCGCTTTAAACGATCCGAATATCTCTTTGTATTTCAAAGTTATGAGCGGCCCGTTCGACGGTTTTAACGATAATATTCCTTTTATAGAAGGGGTTGAATATAGCGACAAAGCGGGATTTTACCCCGAGGACTTGACGGTTAAGGAATTTGAGGATTTTCTGTTAAAACGCCCCGAATTAAAAGACGATATCATATCGCCGTATACAGTTATCGTAAGAGAACCGGACGGCTCGCTAAAAGCGGTAAAATACTGCGATATTTACAAAAATTATCTCCAAAAAGCGGGCGACGCGCTAATGAAAGCTTCGGAAATCGCCGAGAATCCGTCGGTCAAATCGTATTTACAAGCGCTATTTACCGCTTTTCAAAACAACGATTTCTATAACGCCGACATCCGTTGGTTGCAACTTGTCGATAACGACATTGAGTCGATTATAGGTCCTCATGAGTTTTACGACGATAAATTTATGGGATATAAGGCGTCGTTTACGGCGTTTATCGCTTTAAAAAACAGAACTGAATTTAAAAAATTAAAAACGATTCTGAAACTTCTTGATACGCTTCAACAAAGTCTGCCGATACCGGAGCATTACAAAAAAAACATAAAAAGCTCTAATTCTCAAATTCAGGTTATAAACTTAATATACGCCGGCGGCGACGCGCGAGGTCCCGTACAAACCGCCGCGTTCAACCTTCCGAATTCTCATAAAGTAAAGTCCGAATTTGGAAGTAAAAAAGCGCTTATATATAACGTTATGGAAGCCAAATTTAACACGATATTAAAACCGATTGCGAACAAGTTTTTGGACGAAAAGGACTCTGAAAAAGTTACTTTTGCGGCATATTTCAACTTTATTCTTATGCATGAGATAAGTCACGAACTTGGAATAGGGGTTATAAAAGACGAAGAGGGCAATCCCAAAGATATAAGCTATTTTCTCAAAGACCTCTATTCTACGATAGAAGAGACAAAAGCGGACGTTATGGGGATGTATTTGACTTCTTATCTGTTAAAGAATTGTTTTATCACGGATTGCTCTTTCATCGAAGCGGTGGTTACCTATATGATGAGTTTATTCAGATCGATGAGGTTCGGCAAGGAGAACGTTCACTGCATATCTAATATAATACAATGGAATTTTCTCAGAAAAGAAGAGGTTTTTATACCTAAAAGCGAAAATAAATTCTCAATTGATTTGCATAAATTTGAGAAAGTCGTTGAAAAACTTTTAACGATAATTCTGACTTTACAAGCCGAAGGGAGTTATAAAAAATCAAAAGAGTTTATTGAAGAATATTCTTACATAGACGACGAATTAAAAAGCAGTTTAGACCTTTTAGTATCTCTTCCGATTGATATTCTACCGATATATTCTAAAACCGGCGAAAAACTGTAATACGATTTGATCGTTATTGGAAATTTTATTATTATTCGCTTAAAATATAAAAAAATCCGTCTAAATTTTTGACAAATTTGGTTATAAGGTATATAATCTTTTACGAGAAATCTATGAAAAAAATTATATTTCCCCTTTTAATAATATTTTCTATCCTTAACTGCCGTCTTTTTCATCTTTACGAAGACGATTTTGCGACGGCGGACGATTCGACAACGACTGTCAATTTAACTGATACGACAACGACGACGGTCGGTCCGGTTATCGCGTACGACGTATTTTATAAAGATCTCATAACGGGCTCAAGAATCGATTTAACTAACGATTCGACGGTAGATTTTGGAATAAACAGTTTGCTGTCGCTTAAATTATTAAATATTAATGTCGTTAATACCGGAACCGTCGATTTGGATTTTAATATTAATGCGGCTTTATCCGACAATACTTCGGATTTTAAGATAATTCAACAACCGCCGCCGTTATTAATACCCGGCGCGACGGGAACAATATCCGTAGAGTTTAGATATAGCGAAAAAGGCATTAAATTGGCCGGTATTGATATTAACAATAGCGACAATTCCGTTAGATATATAACTTTAAATCTCTCAGGAGAATGTAACGGCGACGGGCCGATTTTCGTCAGCTCCTATATCGGAGACGACTCATCCGGCGACGGTTCTATGAAGAAACCTTACAAAACTATAAATCTCGCCGTAAATAGAGCGGTTGAAACGTCAAATCGCTACGGAGTTCGCGTCTCGGCCGGCGTATACGAAGAGTCGATAGGCATAAATACAAAAGTAATCTTGAAAGGCGGTTACTCGGTAATTAACGGTATTCCGGACTATTTCAACTCCAAACCGACCGATCGAGAAACCCAGACTTATAAAACCGAGTTACGATCCGGAGGCGATTTTGTAATAATGATTAACGGCGAAACGTCTATAATAGACAGAACTATGACGATTGACGGATTTGTTATATCCAATACCGGAGGTTTAACAAACTCATGCGGTATATATATTACCGGAGCGTCGCCGACTATTAGCGCTTGTACCATAAACGGCGGCGGATCTGGCTCGGAAAGTTCGACCTCGATTTTTGTCGATAACTCAAGCGATCCTTTGTTGAAAGACAGCATAGTTAACATTAATACCGATTCTAAAGCCGTCTGGAATTCCGGAATAAAAGTTACCGGCGGATCTAAATGCTCTATTATTAATAACGATATAGACTTGGGCTCGGCGTTTAATCCTAAGTCATACCTCGCCGGAATATGGCTTGATAACGCAGAAGCGTCGATCCAGAGTTGTAAAATCGCCGCTAAAACTTCAACGATCGCGGAAGACGTTACAAGTTGCGGTATCGCTTTGGAGAATGTTACCGGTAAAGTAGAAATACTTTATAGCTCTATTTATGGAGGATTGACAAGCTTAACTACCGGATATTCCTTTGGAGTCGTCGCGAGAAATTCTCCGGGATATATAACGGTTATGAAAAGCTCTATAGACGGCGGCTTTGGAGCATATTCGTCAGGGATTGCGATATACAATTGCGCTAATTACGATATATCATACAACGACGAAAACAACTTCATACAAGGCGGCCCCGGAGAGATAAATTCGACTGCTATATCGATCTATAACTCAAACGGACTTGGAAAAATCACAAATAATAAAATATTCGGAAATTTAAACGCTAAAAATAGCGTAGCTGTTCGTATAAATAATGCTAATCCTATTTTAGAAAATAATTATATACAAATGAACGACGGGTGGAATGAAATATCCGTCGGAGTATCCATAGAAAATTCATATAAGAAAACAATAATATCAAACGATAATTTTATCGAAGGGGGGACAGCCGCTTTTTCGGCTGGAGTTTTTATCGATCGATCGTTAGTCGAAATAAAGAACAATTGGAAGATACTAGGCGGCTCTTCAGATTCAACCGAAAACTCTATTACCGCCGGAATTTACTTAAATAGCGCTTTAGACGGATCAATTATTGAAAATAATCTGATATTCGGCGGAAGTAACGGCTCGGTTAACTCAGGCGTTTATGTTACCGGCTCGGAAACCAATATTGTTATTACTCGAAACGAAATTTGCGGCGGAACCGCCGACTCGTCGGACAACGTCGGGGTATTTATAAACACATATAGCGATCTTACTAATCAAACCGGAAAATCGGCTCTGTTATCTAATAACGTTATTATAGGAGCAAAATCCGAGTTTTTAATAACTAACGCTTGCGCGCTCTTAACCGGAGGCGATTCGAAACCGCGAGTTTATAATAACAACCTTATTTCTTCCATATCTCTAAACGGCGATAATACCGGCGATGCTATGGTAGGTATTATGCTGAAAGATCAAAGCTCGCCGGATATTGTTAACAACCTTATATTTAACGTCGGTAAGGGCGCAAGTTGCGGAATTTTCGAAGCGACATCCGACGCGACCCCGTCGGCTTTAAGAAATAACAATATATTTGCTCTGACGGTTCTATATAGAGACTCGACGGACGTATATCTCTCCGATATCGCCGACGTAAACGATATTAGTAAAATTCTCCAAGGAACAAACGGCGTTACTATGAGTAATATTTCTTATAATATTCTGGATTTTTCGTATTTTTACGACGATTTTAGAGACTGGAACTTAACGTCATGTACGCCTGTAGACATAACCGCAGGCGGATTCGATCTTTCAACTTTTGTAACGACCGATAAACTTGGTATTATAACAAGAACCGTTCCGTTTACCATCGGCGCGTTTGAATTGGATAATCAGTAGTTTTTATTGAGTTGACACATATGTGTTTTTCGCCTTTTGAGCTTAGACACATATGTGTCTATTGTCTTTAGAGCTTTAACGCATATGTTGCCGTATATTATTTTGTTCCGACGCATATGCGACTATTATTTTTAAAAATAAATATTTCAAACTCTATGGGCTATCCCGATTAGTTCCTCATATTTCATCTTCTTCTCCGCAAGGTAGTTATCTACCGCGTCGTTTATCTCTTTGAATATCGAAGTTCCATTGTATAATATCCCAGTCCCGACGCCGTATAAGGTCGCTCCGGCGGTTATCATTTGGATAGCGTCTTCCGCCTCCGTTATCCCGCCCATTCCGATAATAGGTATATGAACCGCCTTATAAAGATCGTAAACTATACGAAGAGCGATAGGAAATATAGCCGGACCGCTAACTCCTCCCTTTTTATTGGACAACTTTGGTTTATACGTATGAATGTCTATAAGCATTCCCGGTCCGAGAGTGTTTATAGCGGTAATACCGTCGGCTCCGTTCGCTTCGCACGCTCGAGCCACCTCGCAGATATTGGGATAATTCGGCGATAGTTTGATTATTACGGGAAGTTTGGTATTATCTTTCGCGACACGGGTTATCTCGCCTGAAATTTTAGGATCGCTTGCAAACGGAAGCCCGAATTCGTCGGCGACGTTTGGACATGATATGTTGACCTCTATCATATCGCAAATATTTTCGTCGATTAAAGACGCCGTTTCGCCGAACTCTTCGATCGTTCCGGCAAATATCGAAGCGATAACGACCGCGTCGCTATTATCTTTCAATATTCTCAGTTCGGTCATAGTACGCTCGACGCCTGTTGAGGAGAGCCCGACGGCGTTTATAACGCCCGATTGGAAGACCTGAACTACGGGCGTCGGATGCCCTTTCCTCTCTATTTTCGATATGGATTTGCACGTAACGCCGCCGGCGCCGTCCTCTGCGACCTTCAACATAGAGTATCCGGTTACGCCGAGTATTCCCGACGCCAAAACGCCGTTACGCGGAAAAATCGTATTGCCAAATCTTATACTCATAACTTTTCTATCTTATCCCAGTCTCTTACGG
>JAGOCL010000082.1 GCA_017998755.1 Spirochaetota bacterium
ATATAGATTTTTAGTCTTACATTACATTTAGAATTACTTTTTGGCGATTTTGAAAATTTTATAAAACGTAATCGTCTACGCGAAATACTATACGCCGACGCTCTACGAATTAAAAACCGCCATGCGTTTTTTAATTCTATTTTAATTCTTTTGGAGTTTGTATGAAGACAAATCATTTCGCTAAGTTATTTTTCTTCCCCGTCGTCTTAATTTTACTTTTTACCGCTTTTTCCTGCGATCCGGCGATATATCCGTCGGATTATCCGAACGGCGATTATTTTTCGACGACAACATATGCGTCAACAACGACTACTCTCCCCGTAGACGCGTCCAAGTCTCTTTCGTTTAACAACAGGAACGGCAAAGCCGTAGCGTCTATCGACCCCGCGTCGGATAACCATTTATATAGGGCGACGACTCCGGTAGCCGCGACGCTTGCTAAAATACTTGAAGACGGGACGCTTGAGTCTTTCTTTATTCTCGAAGGGGACGCGACGGTAGATAGTTGGCCCGAAGTAGATTTTTTTATAAAGTCTCCTACTAACGAGATCTATATTAACTTTAATACAGAACTCGTTATAAAAGTCAATAAAGAGATAATTGAGGAAATTGGAAATATGACGCAAACTTATACCGTAACCGTTACATGCAAGGTGGGCAGTTTTATATGTATCAAAGAAGACGGAACGTTTGTAGATATTCTCAAAAACGACTGGGGAAGTTGGGCTCATCTCAACACTTTTAGCGATACTAATCCGGTTGTTTTTGATCAAATAGGAAATATGTATTACATTTTATCCGAAAGTTCTTCGATTGGGCCAATGATAACAAACGCAATTTATAAATTTGACCCGAAAACAGGCGCCTCGACTATAATGACCGAAAAAAAGGAAGAGATTTGGTATAAAAAGTTTTTGATTTCAAAAGACGGCAGATATCTCTTCGCCGAAACTTGTCAAATGATTAATGGCGTCTTATCGGCAAATTTAAGAGCGATTCCGGTAAATTCTCCAACCAATTATAAAGACATTTTTTCAGTTTCAGATATATCTCAAGGTTTTGTTACTTCGTTTACAGTTTCCGATGATAATACAGTTTACTACTCCGGCGATGGATTGGGAGCAGATATGTTATACGGTATATTTTCTGCAAAAGAAAGCGATTACACAAAATCTACTCATGATATCCATAACTTATTCAATACTATGTTTTCATATCTAAGCATTTTTGACGCGAGCGACGACCCCGAAACTACGCCCATTGAGATGTACTGGAAGAAAACAGGTTTTGTTAAATTTAATCAGGTACCTTTTATAAATGTTGACGGTTCTATAAATTCAAAGAATATTTTAGACTCTTTGAGAGAATACATTCCGTATCCCAATCAAACATTTTCGTTAACAACCTTGAAAACTAAATGCGGTTTGCAATTAGATGATACGCTCGTCAATGAAGAAGCAATAACAGCTCTCGATTTCGATAATATCCAGTTATTGTTTGAAAAATATTTCGGTACAGATGGTTTTGGAAATAATCAATTTTTGATAGACGCTTTTGGATTATCAGAAAACGATCTTAATTTAAGCATCAAATATTCAAGTCAACTTAATGGCGCTTCCGATGGTTCAATTTGGGGTATAACGCTCGGCGGAGCTTGTCAGAATCCTGAAAATACATGGAAAGAATCTTTTATACGACTCTACGATAAAGACGGTAACCCAAGCGTCTACGCTCCGCCTGCCCTTAAAGACGGCGCTTTCCTTCCTATCAAACTTCAAATGGGAGAAGGATATATATATTTCAACTGTTTACTCTCCGAATCGTCTGAGTATCATACTATAAAGCGCATGAGTCTTACAGATACTGAAACGCTTATCGATGTATTTGTCAACGTACCGGACAATACGACTATTAAGATTTCGGATTATTCAATAAGCGGCGACACGCTGTATTTCTCAGGAATTAAAGCGGGAACTACAGCTATATCCGGTAAAATAGATCTGACAGGTCAAGCGTTTACTTATACTGAAGTCGCCGGCGGTTTTAAGATAAATAAGATACTTGCTTATTAGATAGTTGTTATTCTTCAACTCAACAGGCGCAAATTTCGCCTGTTGAGTTGAAAGGTATTGTATTTTTTTATTTTTGCGCTATACTTCAATAAAACTATTTGGAGCGATACATGGGATTTGCGCTTAGAAAAGAGAAAGAAACTTATACCTACGGCGATTATAAATATTGGCAGGACGACGAGAGATACGAACTAATAAACGGCGAGGTTTACAATATGAGCCCCGCGCCTAAAAGGATTCATCAAAAATTATCAGGTAGAATATTCAATCTTTTCTTTAACTTCTTAAAAGGAAAGACCTGCGAAGTATACGATTCTCCGTTCGACGTTCGCTTCCCCGACTACGAAGATCAAAAAGACGACGATATAGAGACGGTAGTCCAACCGGATATAGTAGTCGTTTGCGATAAAAACAAACTTGACGATATTGGTTGCAAAGGCGCGCCCGATATCGTTATTGAAATCTTATCGCCTGCGACTTCCAAAAGAGACCTAAATGAAAAGTTTTATCTCTACGAAAAACATAAAGTCAAAGAATACTGGGTAGTATATCCCCACGAACAAGTTCTTCACATATACTTACTGCTTTCCAACGGAAAATACGATAAGTCCATAATCTACGGATCCGACGATAAATTTACCGTTAGTCTCTTCCCCGATATGACCGTCGATATGAAAGAGGTTTTTGAAGATTAAGGATTTATATGTCATTATAAAATCGTATGTATCTTAATTTTTATTTCTTAATCAAATTATCTACGATTTTTTTTGAAAGATTTTCTATAATATCGATATTCTCTATGGTTATATCATTTTTCTCAACGTCTCTATCCTCGGCAAATATATCTAGCGCGCGCTCCATATAGTTTTCTATATCTAGAAAACTTATCGCCTCTTTCAGAAAATACTCCACAAGCCGCTCGTTAACGCAGTTGTAAAACGCCGGATATAGTCCGCCATTTTTACCGGATATGTACGCAAAAGATAACATCTTATATTTACTAAAATCTACCGGAAACAGTTGAAAATTAACTGTTTTGGTAAAATCAAACCTGTTATACCGGTTTTCAAGGATTTCAGGAAAGAATAAAGAATTCTGTATCGGTATAGACATATCGTTCGGGCCGATTTGCGCGTATATCTCGCCGTCTTTCATCTCTATCATCGAATGAATCAAAGATTGCGGATGAATTAGAACTTTTATACAATCGTAATCTATGTCAAAAAATTCCTTAGTCTCAATAACCTCGAGACCTTTATTTGCCATAGTCGCCGAATCTATAGATATTTTACTTCCCATTTTCCAAGTCGGATGGTTGAGAGCGTCGGCGACGGTTATTTTATTCCATTCGGATTTGTCTAAATTCAAAAAAGGGCCGCCCGACGCCGTGAGATAAATTTTATCTATCTCTTTACTGTTTTTATCTCTCAATAACTGAAATATTGCGCTATGTTCCGAATCAACCGGAAGTATTTGACATCTGTTTTGGCGGGCGGTTTTTTTGAGAAGCGATCCGGCGCAAACCATACTCTCTTTATTTGCTAAAGCCAAGTCAATTCCGTTTTCCAGACACTTCAAAGAGGGGATAAGCCCCGATTTACCCGATACCGCGTTCAATATGATATTGTTTTTTTTATCCGAGCACAATTGCAATAAATACTCTACTCCCGAAAATATTTTTGTGTTTTTTATTACGGTTTTATCGGAGTTAAAATACTTTTGGCAACTCTCTTTATCCGTAATAACGGCGTATTCAGGAGAGTATTTTTCAATAATTTCTAATAATTTCTTTACATTCCTGTTTGTAGATACGGCGATAAGATTGAGATTTTCTTTAAAATTATCAAGTATCTTTAAAGCCGAATCTCCGATAGAGCCGGTTGCGCCGAGTATTGATAAGTTTTTTCTCATTTCTTTATAGCAAAATAGAGCTGTATTAATATGAAATACGGCGGCAAAGTGTAGAGTATCGAGTCGACCGAGTCGAGTATCCCTCCGCGTCCCATAATGATATTCCCCGAATCTTTGACGTTAGCCGACCTTTTAAACACAGACTCGACTAAATCGCCGATAGGTACTATAAAACCTGTAATAATCGGAAAAATAAAGTAAAACCACCAATCAAACTTGATGAATTGGTTAAAAATAAAGTAAAATAGCGTAACCCAGAAGAATGTCGATAAATAACCGCCAATATATCCGGCCCAAGATTTCTTAGGACTAGCCGCGAGCCCTATGACGCTCTTTCTACCGAAAGCCATACCGAAGACGTAGGCAAAAATATCGTTAGACCAAACCAACACTATGAAAAAAATAGCTAAAAGCGAGCCGGTCATTGTTCCGGAAGATTCGACGTTCATAAAAATCGGAACGGGATTTTCGGGCGTTTTATTCTGAATATTCAATAAAAACGGAACTAAAAAAGAAGGAAGCCCAATGTACAAAACCCCAAATAGCGAGTAAGATATCTTTTCAAACGAACGCGTCAAATCCTTTTTAAAAATGTCCCGAGCGTAAATATACATAATAACCGTTACGATATATATCGCAAAGAAAATCAGCGTAAATCTCGACCTCTGCATATTGAATACGTTTAGAGAGTACAAATAAGCGAAAACGTATGTGATAGTATTTATTATCGGTAAGAAATATCTTCTGACGTTTATACCTTTCTGATAAATAAGATTATTAATCTCATAACTGCCAAAAACGGTAATTAATAACCCAAATCCGATAAATACAAGGATATGATTGGATAAAGGCCAAAATAACGCAAAAAAAACGGCGGGAATAGCCGTAAGGGTCAAAATAAGTCTTTTCTGAAAATTTGTCATTTAACGCCCCCATATCTTCTATCTCTATTATTAAAACTCTCGATAGCCGCGTCCATCTCTTCCGTCGTAAAATCAGGCCAATAACTCTTAGAAATATATATCTCCGAGTAAGCCGCCTGCCACAAAAAATAATTGCTGATACGGAATTCGTCGCCCGTTCTGATAATCAGGTCGGGATCGGGAAAACCCGACGTTTTCAAGTATTTCGCAAAAACCTCTTCGGTAAAATCCTCGCCGTTCTCGGAACAACGTTTTGCCGCTTGTAAAATATCGTATTTCCCCGAATAATTCAGAGCCAGCAATAATGTGATCGAATCAAAATCCTTTGTCTCTTTTTCAACCCTGTCTATCGCTTTAAGAACTTTTACCGGAAGCTCCTCTCTATCCCCTATGTGAACTATTCTTATCTTATTTTTTATATAAAAGTCAAATTCTTTCTCCAGATGACTCGTAACAAGTCCCATAAGAAAAGAGACCTCTTCAACAGAGCGCTTCCAGTTTTCTTTTGAAAACGTATAAAGCGAAATATAAGGAATCTTTAGCTCTTTTGCGCGCATTACGATCTCTTTGGCTTTCTCGACGCCGGCGCTATGCCCCGCGGTTCGCATTAAGCCTTTTTCTTTCGCCCATCGCCCGTTTCCGTCCATAATAAACGAAATATGCCTTAATTCGTTAGATTTCAAGAATTTCTTTTTCCTTTTTTTCTAATATCGAGTTTATCTCTTTAATATAATTATCAGTTGATTTCTGGATATCGTCTAATCCCTGTTTTTCCTGATCTTCGGTAATTTCGTGATCTTTAAGGTGTTTTTTTAAACTTTCATTGGAATCCCTTCTCAAATTCCTGATCGATATTCGGGCTTGTTCTCCGACCGTTTTAGCGTTCTTTACAAGTTCAAGTCTCGTCTCTTCAGTAAGCGGCGGTATAACAATTCTTATAACGTTACCGTCGTTTGAGGGATTGAATCCCAATTCGGCTTTCTGAATAGCTTTTTCAATATTTTTTATTGTCGTTTTATCCCACGGCTGAATAAGTATAAGACGCGCCTCGGGTATAGAAATAGACGCCGTCTGAGCGATCGGAGTCGGAGTCCCGTAATAATCTACCATTACGTTATCAAGAGCCGCCGCGCTCGCCCTTCCCGTCCTTATCTTTTTAAGTTGTTCTTGAAAACTAGCAATACTCTTTTTTGCTTTGTCGTTAAAAGAATCCTTAACGCTGTTTAACATATTAACTCTCCTTAACTAACGTTCCGACAACCTCCCCTCTGCAAGCTTTCTCCAGAGAGTCTTTGTCGTTCATATTAAATACCATCAATTTCTGTTTATTTTTCTTAAGCATCAGAATTGAAGTCAAATCCATAACCTCTATCTCGCGGTTGATTATCTCGTCGTAAGAGATAGTATCGAATTTTTTTGCGCCGCTGTGTTTCTCAGGATCTTTATCGTAAATACCGTCGACTTTTGTCGCTTTAAACAGACAATCCGACTTTATCTGTAAAGCTCGAAGCGCCGCCGTCGTATCGGTAGAAAAAAACGGATTCCCGGTGCCTGCGCAAAAAATCGCGCAACCGTTTTTTTCAAATACAGCTTCGACGGCGTCTCTGTTGAACAGATCGACAACCCCGTCAATTTTAACGGCCGATTGAAGCGCAACGGGAATATTATGATATCGGAGTCTCTCGGTAATCAACAGACTGTTAACGACGGTCGCCATCATGCCGACGCTGTCTCCGTATAATCTATCAAAACCTTCCAGTTCGCCGCGGACGCCCCGGAAAATATTTCCGCCGCCCACTACCATTCCCAGCTCAACGTCTTTTTGTAGAATAATCTTCGCCAAACGTTCGCAGAATAAATTTAGAAATTCATAAGAAATACCGGAAGGGAGAGCCCCTTTAAGGACCTCCCCCGATATTTTTAACAGATACCTGTTTTTCTTCAAACTTAAGCTCCGATTGTAAATCTATAGAAAGTTTTAATTTCTATTTTAGCTCCCAAAGCTTTTGCAGTATCCGCTATGTATTTTTCAACGGTTACTTTATCGTCTTTAACAAATTTCTGATCAAGCAGACATATCTCGGACAAATATTTGGCAATTTTACCTTTTACGATATTCTCCACAACGTTAGCCGGTTTGTCGCTCTCTTCCATTTGTTTATCAAAAATAGATTTTTGCTCCGCAATCTCGTTTTGGGGAACTTCTTCTTTTCTTGTATAATAAGGAGAGCTCGCCGCTACGTGCAGACAAATATTTAGCGCAAACTCTTTAAACTGATCGTTAGACTTTAACTCCGGTTTATCAATTTCGAACACCGACAAAACCCCGATCTTGTTTGCGCCGTGAATATAAGTCGAAACATACTGATTTTCAGCGACATCGAGATATTTTACTTTTTTCAACTCGACGTTTTCTTTAGTCTGAGTTATAACTTCTTGTATATCGTCTTTGTAAAAATCTAAGTCTTCTTTTTTAGAGCTTAAAACTTTATCAAGAATCTTTTCTTTTGACGCTTTAAATATATCGTTACCCGATACAAAGTCTGTCTCGCACCCTAAAAGAATCATAGCTACTTTATCGCCTTTATCTTTTATAAAAACGCCGCCTTCTTTAGTGTCTCTATCGGATCTTTTTTTTGCGTCTGCAAGTCCTTTTTCCTTAAGTATTTTAACCGCTCCGTCAAAATCGCCGCCTGCTTCGGTTAGAGCTTTTTTACACTCCATCATTCCCGCTCCGGTTACGTCTCTAAGTTTTTTTACCTGATCGGCAGATATGGTCATAGCGTTTCCCCCAACTTCTTTTTTAGTCTCTTTTTTTTTATCGGCTTTCTCGGTATCCTTGGCCTCAACGCCTTTCTCCTCTACTACGCTTTCGTTAGCCGTTTCTACTTTTTTTGTTTTCTTTTCTACTTTTTCGGCTTCTTCTTTAACTACAGTCTTTGGAGAGCTTGATACTTCCTTTTTAACGCTTTTTGCTTTTGGAGCTTCGATTACCGTCTCTTCGTCTCCGGTTACTTCCGCAATAGCTTCTTTATCTTTGGCGACGGCGTCGACCGATTCGATAATCTTTTCAGAAATATCATCCGCTTCCTCTTCGTCGGCAATAATGCTTATCCCTACTTCGTTATCCGCGTCGGAACAAGCGTTTGATATAATTGAACAAAAAAGGTTGATCGCTCTAATGGCGTCGTCGTTACCCGGTATCGGATAATCGACAACGTCGGGGTTACAGTTTGTATCTACGACGGCGACAACCGGGATACCCAACGTTTTAGCTTCGGCTACCGCAATTGATTCTTTTTTGGAATCTATGATAAATAGAACTCCCGGAAGTTGATTCATATCTTTAATACCGCCGAGATTTTTTTCAAGTTTGGCTTTTTCTTTGAGAATTACAATTTTCTCTTTCTTGGTAATAGACTCAAAAGTTCCGTCTACTTCCATTTTTTCAATTTTCTTAAGCCTTGTAATTGATTTTTTAATTGTGGTAAAGTTGGTAAGCATACCGCCAAGCCATCTGTTATTAACGTAAAACTGACCGCATTTTTCCGCTTCTCTTTGAATAGCGGCTCTGGCCTGCTTTTTAGTTCCTACAAAAAGAACCGGTTTGTTTGATAAAACTACCTTTCTAATAACGTCGTAGGCTTTTTTGATCTCAACTATAGTCTTCTGCAGATCGATGATGTGAATTCCGTTTCTCTCGGAAAAAATAAAACGGGACATTTTCGGATCCCATCTTCTTGTTTGGTGTCCGAAATGAACTCCGGACTCTAATAAACTCTTCATTGTTACAACCGACAATTCGTTCCTCCTTAATGTAAATCGCGCTTCTCTTCCATAGACGATAAGGCCAAAGACCGTCGCTTTGTAAACTAAAAAGTTTATCAGAAAAAACCATATTTCTCAGACCCAAAGTCCGGAAGATTAAAATATATTATATTTTATTGTTTTTAGCATATCATAGAGAGTTTCCAGAGGAAGTCCGACTATATTAGTATAAGACCCCTCTATCATATCTACCGTTAGGGCAAATATCCCCTGAATTGCATATCCACCAGCATAACCTTTCCAATGATTATTGTCAAGATAGAATTTGATAAATTCTTCCGAAAAATCTTTAAACTTAACTTTAGAC
>JAGOCL010000083.1 GCA_017998755.1 Spirochaetota bacterium
ACATAGAATAGTGCTTTAAAAATATTATAGCGCAAATTAATAAATATTTAGAATTAATTTTTATATAGGTGATATTTTTTCTCAATTCGCAGTTTTCCTTGTTATGAAAAGTTTAATTTAATATTTTTCTAGACTTATTTAATAATTCGTTATTTCTTGTGAGATTTGGAAAATATAATTCTCTGAATTAATAAATGACACATATGTTCAATCCTATAATAGAATTCTTCAGTTTTTTCTTAAATTTTGTAAAACGTTTTTATGTTTTTATTATTATTTATAATACAGAATAAAAAAATAAAGAGGTAAAATTATGATTAAGACAAATTATCTATTTCATTTCATCATTACCGGCTCCATGGACAATAATATCAATTATTTGAAAAAGAATTTAAATTTTAGAAAGAACAGCAAACTTTTTGATTATATGATTGACGTAATATCTCAAAATATTTCGAATATAAAGAATATTATAGGCGATCATCAATCAAAATATACTTCTATCGACTCGGTAGACGTATCAAGAATTGATAAATACGTTATATTGAATACAAAAAATTATAAAATATTAAAAAAAATGCATTATATTTACAATGAATATAGTATCTCGTCTATTTTAAGGGATATTATCGCATTTTTCTATAATGGACTCGTTAAATATGGAGTCGATAATTTTTTAAGGATGATTAGTAAAATATTGAAGATAACAAGAATTAAAAACGATTTGAAAGATAGATTGACACATATATTGAGCATTTCAGCCTTAAAAGACGTTATTTTTCGACAAATAATCGAAAATCTATCATTTTACGTCTAAAAAAGAGATTCGTTCTAACGTATATGATCGCTGTGAGATTCTTCAGAGGTTTCCGGCGGAATAAATCCAAGCTCTCTCATGGATTTTCCTCCTTTAGATCTTAAATAATCAACTACCATCATATTCATAAACTTCAACGCTTCGCCGGTAGCCGTTTCCGTATAACCGCCGCCGGGATCTACTTGATACAGCTCGTAAAATTCTCTCACAAATAGCGGGTAATCCGGCTTCCATTCAAAATATATATTAGGCGAGATTTTCTTTTGTTCAATAAAATATTTGATAATATCAAAACTGCCTTGTTGTACCGCGACAACTAAAGCGAAGTCCCATGTTTTACCCGAGCCTGTATGAAACACTTTATCAACAAGTTCGATATCATTCTTCTGTACAGCATAACACAGAGCCCATATACCTTTTAAACCTTTGTTTAACAGATGATCGATCATCTCCTTGTTACCGCTTTGAACAGCTTTATCAAGTATTGTTCCTTCAAAATTATTATGCCTAATATAAAATTCGTTATCGTTGATAATTTGTTCCTCGACAATCTTAAGCATCTCTATGCTTTCCGAATCGATCGCTTCGGATAAAATCGCAGATTTGAAAAGTTCGCTCTTGGAGTAGTCCGACGACAACGACTGCGGAATAAATCGTTTTAATAACTCCGGTTTGTTATGTCTTATGGAAAAAAAAAGCAAATTTACGTCAATCTTACTTTTATTTTTTTCCGCTACTTTTATTATTTTATCTATTTTGTTATCGATAAAAAGATCTTCTATTTTTTGATAATATTTTGTATCTTTTTTTACCGAACAACCAAATAATAAAATCACACTAATAAGCAAAAACGCGGTTTTGAAATTACACATAAGATATATCTCCGAATTTTAACTATAGAAATAAAATTATTTTATCGCAATTATCGTTCCGCCTCTGTCGCAACCTGGAAGTTTGTCTCCGGGTATCGCGATAGCGTCTCTGAATCCGGCTTTCTTAAAATATTCTATCCACTGTTCGGGTCTTAAAATCGGAGATAAAGGTCTTAAATCTTTATCTTCGTAATATGAATAACTCGATAATAAACCAAAAGTAAGTTCCATATACCTGTAAAGCCTATCTTTGGGCGGGGCAATTTCTCCAAGGACGGCGTAGCCGCCTTTTTTGATAAGTTTATACATGGCGGAACAAGCCGATAGTATGTCGTTTGTCGCATGCATTACGTTTACCGCGTATAATAAATCGGCGCTCTCAAGCCCTACTTCCTGATCTTCAAGCGGAAGAGTTACGTCTAATCCCTTAAATTCCATAAAATCAAAATATTCCTCAAAATTCTTCGAAGACTTCTTCACCAATCTTTTATGAATATCGGTAAAAATATATTTCTCGATTTTATTTCTAGGTTCGCCCAAACTTTTAAACAAGTCGGTTGTTCCTCCGCCGGTTCCCGCTCCTATCTCCAAAACGGTAATTTTTTTATCAAAAACGTTATTGATAAGTCGCGTTACAGTTTTACCGGCGAGCTTAGACCAATATCCGTAAACTTCGCTAGTGTAATATACTTGCCCAACTAAAGTAAAATCGCTCCACGGACCAAACATAGCCTCTTCGCCGGATAACTTTCCTTTTATAAACCTCTTCAAGCCGCCAATACCTCTGGCAAGCCATTGAAAAGCCGCCCATTCTTCCGGAATGTCTTTTACCGCTTCGGCTATATTTTCCGCCGGAGAATGAATCTCAGGGTCGTTATCTACGCATACGTAAACCTCTCCCTCGCGCGATAATATATTTTCCTCAACAAGTATATCTAAAAGTTTTTTAAATACGTATTCATTGTCCGACGTTATACCAACCTTATCTTTTATTTCGGAGAACGTTCTGGTATCTCCTTTTTTTGAAAAAAGCGATAAATCCCAAATAATAACGTCGACGGCGGCCGATAGCGAAATCTTCTGAAAATAACTTTCTATTTCGCTCCATCTTTTCGGCCAAACGTCTTCAGCGTCTTTAACCAATTGATCAATTAAATATTTATCTAAAAAATCCATCTCTCTATTTTCCCTTCCACTTCTTAATTATTGAACAACAGTTTATACCGCCAAAACCAAAAGAATTTTTTAATAAATAATCGACGTTATAATTCTCAACCTTTTTATTTGCGCAAACGTCTATCCCTAAAGCGGCAATTTTCGGATCAAGACTTTCGATATTGATAGAAGGATGTAGAGTCGAGTTATTCATTTGCATAATTGCTCCAATTAATTCTACCGTATTTGAGGTCCAGCCTGTATGACCGATCATCGATTTTGTAGCGTTTACCTTGATATTTTTAGCGTGTTCGCCAAAAACGTTTTTTATAGTCGTAAGCTCTATTTCATCTCCAAGAGGAGTAGACGTAGCGTGACAATTAACATAATTTATATCCTCAATCTTAACGCCCGCTTTCTGAATGGCTTTTTTCATAACCTTAGTTTGACCCTCCACTGAAGGATTTGATAGGTGATTACCGTCGCAATTTGATTCTACCGATAGTATCTCTGCGTATATATGAGCGCCTCTTTTTAAAGCGTGCTCTAATTCTTCGATAATCATCATACCCGTTCCGTGCGACGGAACGAATCCCTCCCTTCTGATATCGTAAGGTCTGGAAGATTTTTCCGGTTCGTCGTTAAAACTCTTATAAGCGATTGCGCTTACCAGAATCAGAGCTTGGTAACCTACGTCCGAGTAATCCAGAAGCCCTCCTCCTATCATAGCTATATCGCAATCGTTATACAATATCTCCATTATACCGTTTTTCATCGCCATACCGGAGCTTGCGCAAGTTCCGCCCGTTATGTACATAGGTCCATAAATTTGTAAAGATTCCGTTATACTCGCCGCAACGTCGCTATCGAAAACGCAAATACCCATAAGTCCGTCAATATATTCCGGTTCCTCTTCAAATTGTCTTACGTTCTTTACAATGTAGTTGTCGTGGAAATTATGTCCCCCCAGAACAACCGCCATTCTATCCGGATCCGGAGCGGTCTTAAACAACCCCGCGTCTTTATAAGCTTCTATGGCCGTTAATAAGGTAAGTTTTGTTGAAAATGGAGCGGTCTTTATGATCTTTTTTGCTCTCTTTAAGACGTCTTCCGGAATATTATCTTTTAAAGAGTCCAGCTTGCCTCTTACATCGTAGTCTCCCAGATCGCCTCCAATCTTGCATCTTATTTTATCAGTATTGACGCTCGTCATTTTTTTAATACCGGACTTACCGGCTATAAGATTATTATAAAAAGTCTCGGGAGTATCGCCGTTAGGCGCGTTTATTCCCATCCCGGTTATTACAATTCTTTTTGGATATGCCATGCCAAAATCTCCTTATAAGTTGTTAAATATTGCATTTCAAAAAATACTTAATATTTATTGAAAACACTTCGCCTTTTCGCCTTTCTTAAAATTTTCAATTAGACGAAAGAAATATTTTTATAAATATTGAATAAGTATAAACTAAATTGAAAATTTGTCAAATAATTTTTAGATTTATTAATTTCTCAAATATCTAATAAGCGTAGATTTTCTATGATAACATGAAATCTTGACATTAAAAATCAATTATGATAGTTATATAATATATTCACGGATAATTAAGGAGCGGGTTTATGACAGAAATTACCCAAATTATTAGCGAAGAAATAAGAAAAGTAACATTAGAATTTTTTTCAGAAGAATGCGAAATAGATATAAATGACATAAACGACGATACTAATATAATAAAAGATATGGAAGGGGATTCGCTAATGTTTCTTGAGCTTCTTGAGATGTTCAAGAAAAAATACAATCTAAATTTAGAACTAAAAACTATCGGAAAATACATAGTAAAACATCCCGTCGAGACCGTTGGTCAAATTATAGAGATGACTAAACTGATCATAAAATATGAAAATAAAATAGCAGATATAGAATAAATGGCGGCTTTAAAAAAAGTTGCGATATTATTTCCCTCTTTTGGGAACGAACTTACCGGAAAAGAAAGAGTTTTCATCCAAAATAGCGGCTTTAATTATGAAAAATATATAAGCGAAACCGGTAAATTTTTACAACGAGATTTATCTTTTGATGATATTTTTACAAACGCCCCGGACGAACTTGACGCTCAGCTGTTTGCATATACTTTATCAAACGTCATGTCGGGCGTATTAAGTTCAAACGATATTACGGCTTCATGCGTCGCCGGATTAAGCTCGGGGCTATACGCCGCCCTACGCTACGCCGGAGCTTTCTCATTTTACGACGGACTTCGAATAATTGACAAGGCGTTTTGGTTAATTAAAGAAAAAAGCTCGTCAAAAAAGTTTTTAATGGGAGGGATAATCGGTCTAAATACAAAAGAAGTCGAACAAGCTATATATTCGGAAAATTTCAACGCAGAAATTATAAATATTACCGGCGAATTCACAGTCGTCATAGCTGGAGAAAAAGACGACGTAGAGAAAGTCCTTAATTTATGTAAAACTGAAGGGGCGCTTAGCGTAAAACATCTGCCTATATACGCCCCTTATCATACAAAATACGCTAAAGATATAAAAGAGGAATTCGAAGAATTCGTAAATTCCATCGTTATGCGCGATTTAACTACTCCTCTTATATCAACCGTCAATACGCGCGCCCTTTTACAAAAAAATGATGTAAAAAAAGAAATTGTCGCTAATCTGATAAAAAGAATCGACTGGAATTTGGCTATGCGGCGTATGATAAATAACGGCGAAAAATACTTTTTTGAATGCGGCGGCGGAAGAAGTTTAACAAAATTAGCCAAATTTTTTGAAGGAGACATTAAAATTTACGACGCTGAAAATATTAAACTGATTTTAGACGCATAATTACCGATTTTTTATGTTTTATAAAGACTATTGACGTTATCAAAAGTTGAAAGTTTTGCGCCAAATAAATTTGATAATATTTTTATTAATATATAAAATATTTCGTTAAATATTTTAATATCTACAGAATTGTTTTTTAGCTCCGTATATTTCAGAGTTAAGAAATTGCGAAATATTTTAGCCGACTCCGCCGATATTCGGTTATTTAGATTTGCGGCGCATTTTGAGCAAAAGATGCCCCCTTTTACAAAATCAAAAAAATACTCCGCCGAAGAATCTTGACATTTAACGCATGATTCAAGCGCCGGATTGATTCCGGATAAATACAAAAACTTGCAGATAAAAAACAACAAGGCGTTTTCAAGCGTATCGTTGCTATGCAACAATTCCAGCGAATATTGCAATAAATAGAAATATTTTTTATATTCTTCAGGGGTTATATAGGTTTTTTGAATAATTTCAGAGAAAAAGGCCGCAATATAGATTTTTCTTATATCTTTTTTAATAAATTCGGAGCTTTCCGGTTCTGAAATATCCTTAAGCTCAAAATATTCCGTTTTTGGGTTTTTATAAAGATATAGTTTTAATTTTACAAAAGGTTGTATAGTCGAACAGTATCTGCTCTTATATTTACACGCCCCAAAAGCGGTTGTTTTATTAACGCCGACTTCCTTTGAGATAAACGTAAAACTTCTATCAATCTCTCTGGAGACGCCGACGTTTAAAATAATCGAGTCTGTTACTATATGCCTTTTGTAACTCATAACATAATCAGTCGTTCTTTGTAATATTAAAAGCCTTTAAGCTGTTATTGTAAAGAATTTTTGAAAGCTCTTCCGCCGGAATGCCTCTTAATTCGGATAAGAAATTAGCCGTTTCTACCAAATAAGCCGGCTGGTTCCTTTTTCCTCTGTAAGTGTGAGGAGTAAGAAACGGACTGTCAGTCTCAATCAGTATAGACTCAATCGGTAATTTCAAGGCGACCTCGTGAAGATTTTTGGCGTTTCTATAAGTAAGATTACCGGCAAAAGATATATACAACCCCAAATCAATCATATCTTTAGCAAATTGGTAATTTTCGCTAAAACAGTGCAAAATACCTCCGCTATGAGGAATTTTTGACTTTAATATATTTTTCATATCTTCGCCGGCTTCCCTGTTGTGAATAACAACCGGAAGATTGTAGTTTGAAGCTATTTCTAACTGCTTGATAAAAAATTCTATCTGGGAATTTCTATCCCCGTATTTATGAAAATAATCCAGCCCTATTTCTCCCACGGCTACAACGTTCGGATACGACAATCCCTCTTTTAAATTTAGCTCCCAATCTTTACCGGGGTTGTCTACTTCGGACGGGCTCAAACCTATAGTATGATAAATATTTTGAATATTCTTGATATTTTTATAACTTGAAAAAAAGTCGGGGAGATTGGTGTTTACATTAATAATAACTTCCACTCCGGCTCTTCTTGCGTCGTCGATCACTTTTATCTGTTCGATCGGATCTTGATATAATAGCGCTATGTGGCAGTGTGTATCGCATAATTTCATAATGAAGTCCTTACAAATTTTTTAGATTTTTTTTCGAAATTTTTGGAAGCTCATTTTAATATTAACTATATCTGCTTTAAAAGTCAATAAAAATTATTTAAAATATAATAAAATATTAGAAAAAAGCCGTTAATATGAATATATATTTTTTTTTATAATATAAAAATTTGACTAATTATATGAAATATGTTAAAATTTAAAAAAATAATTATAGCGGTGAGTAAATGAATCATACAAACAACTTTAAAAAGGTAGAAAAGAGCGTTTTTGTTTATATAGTAAACGTTCTATCGTTATTAAAAAAGTTTCTATCTTCAATTGTCAAGTTCTTTATTAATTCGGGAAATCAAAAAATAACTATTATGATGATCCCTCACAACGAAAAAAGAGTCTTTAATTTTAAATTAAACGTTTTCGCTCTATTTATTGTATTTCTTTTTACATCAAGCGGTCTTGGGATAATTTTGTTTTTAACGGTTATCAATTTCAATACCTCTTTTAAATACAAAGACGCCAGTATCAAAACTCAGATAAATGAAAAAAGGTCCAGAGAATACGAAGAGTTGCTTAATGAAATTCTAGATAATCATAACATTTTTAAAGGCAAGCTTAACGTTTTGATGTCGAAATTAAATTCGAATTCATTACAGAATATTATGGACGACGAATATTTCAAAAATCAAGGCGGCGTACCAAATCTTGTGGATTTTTCGGGATTAGACGAATTTGAACGCGAAAGAGTCGAAGTCGACAGATTGCTGGGAGATTACAGAAAGTCGATTATGGCTTTTAGCGAAATCAACAAGATGGCGGATAACTACAATAAAATACTCAAAGATATGCCCTATGGATGTCCGGTTAAAGGGTTTTATACAATTACTTCCACATTCGGATTTAGAATTCATCCTATACATAAAGTATTAGATATGCATACAGGATTGGATATGGCTTATCAAGCCGGTACTCCTATCGTATCGACCGCCCCTGGTATAGTGGATAAAGTAGATTTCGACGCCGGAGGATATGGATGGTACATCAAAATATCGCATACGAAAGGGTTCTCAACTTTATACGCTCATATGAGGTCTCAACCTATTGTTAGTCCCGGAGATAAAGTAAAAAAGGGGCAAATCATCGGCTATATGGGCTCGACTGGGTCTTCAACGGGAACTCACGTTCATTACGAAGTTAAACTTGGGAACGTTTTACTTGATCCTTGGCAATTTGTGTCTAACAACTAACGCTTCTTGGGATATTTTATAGATGAATAAGAAAATACCGTCTAACGATTTTACTATCAACTCATTAGTTGGAGAAGGCGCAGAATTTCGCGGAGAATTTAATATTTCCGGTCCTCTGAGGATTGACGGAGATTTTAACGGCAAGATAAATTCGACCGGAAAGGTCTATATAGGAAAGAAGGGCAAGGCCGGAAATCTTATCATCGCAAAAACCGTCGTAATTGGCGGACTAGTTAAGGGCGACGTTTACGCGGAAGAAAATATATCGATTTTAAAAACGGCCGAAGTTCTCGGAAATCTTTATTCCGCCTCGGTAAATATGGAGTCGGGCGTTATTTTTGATGGAGATTGTCGTATATTTTCAAAAGCGGATATTTTGGATTTAATCAATACAAAAAGAAAGGAAAAATTCCTGTTTTTGTGAATATTTAATAAAAAAGCGTATAATTATGTCTAGAATTGACGATAACAATTTATTATTTAATCCCGGATCTATTTTCACGCCAAGACAGACAAAAAAAAGCTCAAATCTCAAAACAAAG
>JAGOCL010000084.1 GCA_017998755.1 Spirochaetota bacterium
ATCGAAATCTACAAAATTTGAAGGATTTTGATTGAATTCTTTGACTTTATATTTATCAATCACTCTAAGACCCTCGAAGTCCCCTGTATTTCTTTGGGAATTTATCGGAGCGTCGTTTTTCGAGTATGATACCTCGACCGTAGGATTGGAGCGGTATGAATCGACGCTCGTATTTGTGAATATAAAATAAACGTCGTTATTATTAAGATTTGATATTTTATAATTAAGATTAACGTAATCTGAAGTAGTTTCTACGTGAAACACGTCGATAGAGTTTACCGTCGCAACGTTTGAAGCCGATTCGTCTATATAGTTTATCTCAATAACCCCGTCGACCGGAAACAGAATACCGCAAGAGATTAATGCAAATAAAAATATTACTAAAATTAGAAAATAAACGAAGTTTTTGAAATTCATATATTGTCCTTTTGATTGCGTCTGTTAATTATAGCGCAAATTTGAAAAAAAATCGTATCAAAAAATAATATTATTGAAAAATAAAAAATAATATTATATAAACTAAAAAAAATAATTTAGGAAGTTATATGGAATATCAAAATATATTTTCAGAATCCGCGTCAAAAATGAAAGCGTCAAAAATCAGGGAACTGATGAAATACGCCTCGATGCCGGGAGTTATATCTTTTGGCGGGGGATCGCCCGATCCGGAAAATTTTCCGTTTGTAGACGTTAAAGATATTATCAACAAATGGGACGACAAAAAAGCGAGCGCGGCGATGCAATACGGAGGAACGGAAGGTTATCCGCCGTTAGTCGAAAAAATCGCCTCGAGAATGAAAGATAAGAAAAATATTGATTTGACCGGACAAAAAATTCAAATAACGACCGGCGGCCAACAAGGAATTTTTCTTTTATCAAGGATACTTCTCAATCCCGGAGATATCGTTTTGGTAGAGGAGCCGAGCTTTATCGGAGCGATGGCTTCTTTTTTGTCGTGCCAAGCGCAGTTAGTCGGCGTTCCGCTTCAGAACGACGGAGTAGATTGCGAGGCGTTAGAAAATACGATAACCAACCTTAGTAAGTCCAATAAAAAACCGAAGTTTTTTTATACGATTCCCAATTTTCAAAACCCGGGCGGCGCGACTCTATCTATTGAAAAAAGAAAGAAAATATACGGAATTTCAAAAAAATACGATCTGGTTGTTTTAGAAGACGATCCATACGGAGATTTGTATTTTAACGGAGAAGAGAAAGATTATCTCCCTATAAAGTCTTTTGGTTCGGACGCTCCCGTCGTTTATATGGGGAGTTTTTCGAAAATTTTATGCCCCGGATTTAGACTCGGATGGATACTGGGCGACGAGAATCTGATAGATAAAGCGGCTCTTGCAAAGCAATCGATCGACGCTTGTTCGACAAGTTTTGGGCAGTTTGTCGCCTACGATTATCTCATTTCGGGAGCTATCGACGACTACTTATCAAAAATGAGATCGGTTTATAGAAGTAAAAAAGATTTTATGATCGGCGCGATTCGTAAAAATTTCCCAAAAGAAGTAAAATATACCGAACCAAACGGGGGATTTTTTATTTACATCGATTTACCGAAAGGGGTAAGCGGCGAAGCTCTGTTTAAGAAAACTATGGAAAAGAAGATCGCTTTTGTTACCGGCGAAGCTTTTCATATTGATCCTGTCGAAGGGGATAAGCATATCAGGCTCTCATTCTCAAATTCTTCCAAAGAACAGATAGAAGAGGGGATTCGGATAATCGCGGAAGAGTTGAAAAATATGATAAAATAATATCAGTAGTATCTTAATAGGTTTTGGTATCTTTGTATAAGAATCTTTCTCGAACCAAAGTTGTATGGCGAATATCTTAGCGGACTTGAAAGTATCGTAACGAGGCGCGCCAATTGATCTCCCGAAAGTTTGTTTACGCTCTTCTTGTAATATTTATACGACGCAGTTTCTACTCCGAATATACCGTTTCCCCATTCGGCGTAATTTAAATATAATTCTAATATACGTTCTTTCGGTAGAGCGATCTCCATCTCAACAGCGATTATTATTTCAAGATATTTTCTCAAATACAACTTTTTTGGCGATAAAAACAGCGTGCGCGCCAGTTGTTGCGTTATCGTGCTTCCGCCGCGGTAGGCGTAACCGAGCTCTTTGTTAACCGCCATAGCTTCGTTCAGCGCGGCGACGTCCACCCCGTTATGTTCAAAAAATTTATAGTCCTCAATACCTACTACCATGTTTATTATTTTTTTAGGAATTTTTTCTAACGGAATAAACTTTATTTTTTCAATATTTTGGTTGTAGTTTATTTTTCTGTAGTACATTATGTTTGAAAACGGGGGATTAATGAAGTTTAAAAAAAAAGATATTATAAAGAAAACTACGATAAAAACTGCGTGAAACAGTAAAACAGCCGCGCTTAAAAAAGATACGATTTTTAAAATTAATCGTATTTTATTATTTTTAAAAAAAACGTTAAGGCCTAACGCGCAAGCTCTGTATTTATAAAATATTGTATTAAACGGCGATATCATAATAACTTTTTTAATAAGCTTTTGGAAAATATAATCCGAACTAGCTTTATATTAATTTCCCCTCTTGAAGTCTGATTATTCTCTCAAAATATCTTAAATTATTAAACAAAATTTACAAATTAATTATAATCGCCGAATATCTTATTCCCCTCTGATCGAACAATCAATCCCAAGAGATACCGCGATATTTTTCATTTCTTCGAGTATTCTAAAAGGATAAGGCCTGATTCGTTCAAATTCCGGATCGAGAGCGTTAAAAGGTCGGAATTGGGCGAGGATATATTTTTTTGAATTAATAATTAACCGGCAGATTTTTTCTATATCTTCGACGGTTACTATATCGGGAACAACGGTAGTCCTGAACTCGTGATCGATACCTGAGTTTATAACATAATCTATCGAATTTAAGACGTTCGCTTTATAATCGTCCGCGCCTTTGTATCCCATAACGTCGTATTTATCAATAGAGGTTTTGATATCCATAGCGATATAGTCTACTCCGAGAGTTTTAAGAGCGTCGTATAGTATCCCGTTGGTGTCGATTTTTACTTTCAGCCCTAAAGAATGAATATCGTCGATAACTTTTTTTATTTCGTCGCGATATAAAAGCGGTTCGCCTCCGGAGATACAAACTCCCCCTAAGACATTTTTTCTTTTAATAAGATGGTCGAATATCTCGCTCCACTCGATAGGATCTATTGGAAAGCCGTCGTCGACAAGTTCTTGATTATGACAAAACGGGCAACGTAAATTGCACCCTTTTGTAAAAACTATCGAGGCGACCCTCTCGGGATAGTCTATGAGAGTAGTCTTTTTTAAGCTGTAAAACTTCAATCACACCGCCGCCGGTACTTTTTCTTCCGAAACAAAAATGGTTTTCAGTTCTTCTACTGAATTTACTCTTCCTATTACGTTGTCTTTCGAATCAAAAAGTATTACGGTAGGGGTAGCGAGCACGTTGTATTTTCCGGCAAGCCCCATTCCAAGATCGGAACTTACGTCAAAATCCTCTCCCGGTACGTTAACGTTTTCCATAAATCTGACTACCGGAGGACAATTAATACAGAATTGGCTGTGAAAAAGCTTATAAAAAGCGACGTTCTCTACGTTAGCGTCGATTTTTATAGCGCATTCTCTACTTTCGTCGGTTTCAACTTTCACGGTCTTGATAGAATCAATTTTTTGAGATATTTGATTATTTTTTACGTTAAAAGTAATTCTGTCGCCGTACTCTTCTCTTTTACCTTTATTCCAGTTTACGACTGAGCGATGGTAACCTACTATACGCGTATAGACCTCGGTTTCCGTTCCCTTTACTTCGTCGTACTTCGATTCCAGTAAAGAAATCTGGTTGTCAATCTCTTTTAAATTTCTCATTTTTCTCCCCTCCCAAAAATTATTTATTTACAAGAGCAAGCCGCTCTTTTTTTAATTCGTTAATCTCTTTAAGTATCTCTTCTTTTTCCCTGTCGGCGCACTTCTCGCAGAAAAAATGTTCCCCGTTGATGTACCCGTGAACAGGGCAGATCGAAAACGTCGGAGTTATTGTAAAATACGGAATTTTATAGTTAAAGGCGATAGCTTTAACTAAGTCCTTACACGCTTTCCAGTCGTTTATCGCCTCTCCTAGATAGCCGTGAAAAACCGTTCCTCCGGTGTATTTAACTTGTAACTCCTCTTGCATATCGAGGGCTTCAAAGATATCGCTGGTATAATTGACCGGCAGTTGGGTCGAATTTGTATAATACGGCTCTTTGTCTCCGCTCGTAACGATATCGGGATATTTTTCTTTATCGTGCTTCGCCAGTCTATAGCTTGTGCTCTCGGCCGGAGTCGCTTCAAGATTGAAAAGGTCGCCCGTCTCCTCCTGATAGTCCGCCATACGTTTTCTCATAAAATCAAGTATCTCCAGAGCAAACGCCTTGCCCTCTTTAGTCGTTATATCTTTATTCATAAAATTGATCAGACACTCGTTCATCCCGTTTATACCTATGGTCGAAAAGTGTCCGTCGAATCTTTTTAGGTACTTTTTTGTATAAGGAAAGAGTCCGTTCTCCATAAGGCGGTTAATTACTTTTCTTTTTGTCGATAAAGACTCGGCGGCAAGATTCATGAAATAGTTAAGCCGCGCAAAAAACTCGCTTTTGTTTTTGGACAAATACCCGATACGCGGCAAGTTGATCGTTACTACCCCGATAGATCCGGTAAGTTCGTCGGCGCCGAATAAACCGCCTCCTTTCTTTCTCAACTCTCTTTTATCAAGTTGCAGACGACAGCACATAGATCTGACGTCGCTGGGATTTAGCTCGCTGTTTATAAAATTCTGAAAATAAGGAGTGCCGTATTTAGCCGTCATCTCAAAAAGAAGTTTGGCGTTTTCCGAATCCCAATCAAAATCTTGAGTTATATTATAAGTCGGTATGGGATACTGAAACCCTCTTCCGTTTGCATCCCCTTCAAGCATTATTTCGATAAACGCTTTGTTTATCATATCCATCTCTTTTTGATAATCGCCGTAGGTCGTCTCGAGCTTGACGCCTCCTACGATAGCCGGTTTGTCTTTTAAGTCTTCCGGCGGAGTCCAATCCAGAGTGATGTTGGTAAAAGGGGCTTGACTGCCCCATCTCGACGGCGTGTTTACTCCAAACACAAAACTCTGTATCGCCTGCTTAACTTCGGGATAAGTAAGATTATCGACCCGGACAAACGGCGCGAGGTATGTGTCGAAGCTCGAAAACGCCTGAGCTCCCGCCCATTCGTTTTGCATAATACCTAAAAAATTTACTATCTGAAAAACCAAAGTATAAACGTGTTTTGCCGGTTTTGAGCTGATTTTTCCTTTTATTCCGCCGAGGCCCTCTTCTATAAGTTGTCTCAACGACCAGCCGGCGCAATAACCGCTAAACATACTAAGATCGTGTATATGAAAATCGGCGTTTCTGTGAGCGTCGGCGACTTCTTTGGAATAGATGTTTTTCAACCAATAATTGGCGGTAATCGCTCCGGAGTTGTGCAAAATAAGCCCCCCGAGAGAGTAGTTCACGTTGGAATTCTCATTGACGCGCCAATCCATCTGGCTGAGATATCCGTCCATAGTGGAGTCAATATCAAGCATCAGTTGCTTTGCGCTTCTCGACGCCGCCCGTCTCGCTCTGTATATTATAAACGCTTTAGCGATGGCGACCTGTCTTTCTTCTATTAAAACGGTTTCTACTATATCCTGAATTTCTTCAATAGCCGGAGCGGAATTCTTATGTCTTTTTCTCATGAATTCTTCAAGTTTTTTTTCGGTCAGATCGGTAAGTTTTTCAATTAATTCCGAATTTTCTTCTCCGGCTTCTTTTGCCGCTTTATTTATGGCGTCGAATATCTTACTTCTGTCGTAAATTTCAAGTTGACCGTCTCTTTTAATAATATGCTTTATTATAGACTCGTTTTTACCGCTTTTTGTAAGACCAAGAAATTCTTTTCTCCAGTCCACCAAAGTACTTTCGCCCATTTTTACTCCCCCCCCATATTCCAACGTCGGTTCAATTGCGCTAAGGAAGCGACGTTATATTTATATTTCTATGTTTTTTATCTCTTTAATAAAATCTTCTATGTCGTCGAATTTTATATACACCGACGCGAACCTTATATAGGCGACTTTATCAATATTGTAAAGTCCTTCCATAACCAACTTGCCGACTATCGCCGACGATATCTCTTCGGAATCCCCCGATCTCGCTATACATTTGTCCTCGATGTCGGATAACAAAGATTCGATAACTTTCCCCGATATCGGCCTTTTTTCGATAGCTTTGCTTATACCGCCTAGCAACTTCTTCGGGCTAAAATCTTCTCTTCTCCCGTCCCTTTTTACGACCTTCAGTATCTTCTCTTTTATATGTTCGTAAGAGGTAAACCGGTTGCCGCATTTGATACATTCTCTTCTTCGCCGAATGGCGCTTCCGTCCAAAAACTGCCGAGATTCTAAAACTTTGTCTTCAAGATACCCGCATTTCGGACATTTCATATTGCTTTCCAACTACGCTATATATAGCGTCTTAAATCTTATAATACAAATATACTACATTATATATGGTATGTCAACATAAATATTGTAAATTATTTCAAAATATATATTGACAAAGATTTTAAATTGATGTAGAAATATATAAATATGTATTTATATAGTAGGTCATTTGATTTTGTAGAATTATTCAAATCTCTTTCCGATGAGAACAGATTAAGGATTATTAGGCTGTTATTAGACGGAATATTTAACGTTGCCGAAATTCATTTTATTATTGGCGGAAAACAGTCGAATGTATCGCATCATCTGAAAATCTTACAAAAGAATTCTCTCATCAGTTGCAAAAAAGAAGGACTTCAAAACTATTATAGACTATCTGATTTTAAAGACAACAGATTATTGAAAAGCGTAGTTCAATCGATAAAAGAAAATCAGCAAACGATAAATTTTTTTAACGAAGATATGAAGAGGAAAGAGCTGATTATAATGGAAAGACGGAATTTTGCCGAGAAATATTTTAACGACATCGGGGGAGATATCGACGCGCTTCAAGAAGAGGCGTTTAAAAATTTATATACTGTGGAAGACACTTTGCCGCTTCTTAACGGTAAATACAAAACTATAGTCGATATCGGTTGCGGTTCGGGGAAAAATCTTACGTTACTCAGCGCTTACGCCGAGAAAATTATCGGGGTAGATATTTCTCAAAAAATGTTGCAACTTTCGGATCATATCTGTAAAAAGAGGGGATTTAACTACGAACTTATAAACGGCGATTTCCTAAACCTTCCGATTGAAGACAACAGCGCCGACGTAGCGTTTGTAAATATGACTCTGCATCATATTTCGACGCCCGAACTGGCCTTGAAAGAGATAAACAGGATTTTAACGAAGAAAGGTAAGATGCTCTTAATAGACCTGCTTGCTCACAGCGATTATAAGATGAGGGATAAACAGGCCGACTTGTGGCTGGGATTTAACGAAGATTATATCGTAGATTTGTGCGCATTACACAATTTTAAGATCTTAAAGAAGATAATAAAGAAAAATAATATTTCCGACAAAAAAGTTATTATAGTTTACGCTGAAAAAAAATAAACCGATGTTATCGGTTGATTATATAAAAAATTAATTTTAAGGATTTAATATGACGGATTATAAAGTAGCCGATATCAATTTGGCTGAATGGGGAAGAAAAGAGATCGAGGTTGCCGAAAAAGAGATGCCTGGGCTCATGGCGATCAGAGAGAAATACTCTAAAGAAAAGCCGTTAAACGGCGTAAGAATTACCGGATCGTTGCATATGACGATTCAGACGGCGGTTCTTATCGAAACCCTGAAAGCTCTTGGAGCTAACGTTAGATGGGCAAGCTGCAATATTTTTTCAACGCAAGATCACGCGGCGGCGGCTATAGCTAAAGCGGGAATTCCCGTTTTTGCATGGAAAGGGGAGACTCTTGAAGAATATTGGGAATGTACTGATAAAGCGTTGTCTTTTCCCGACGGTCTTGGGCCTCAATTGATAGTCGACGACGGCGGAGACGCCACGCTGTTACTCCATTTGGGATACAAAGCCGAAAACGACTCTTCTATATTGGACAAGAAAGCGGAGAGCAAAGAAGAACAAATAATCTTAAATTTACTAAAAAATGAATTGAAGAAAAATAATAAAAGATGGCATAACGTCGTAGCGGAATGTAAGGGCGTTAGCGAAGAGACGACTACGGGGGTTCATAGACTTTACAAGATGATGGAGAAAAACGAGCTTCTGTTTCCGGCAATTAACGTTAACGACTCGGTAACAAAATCGAAATTTGACAATCTTTACGGTTGTAGAGAATCGCTTGTCGACGGTATTAAAAGAGCTACCGACGTTATGATAGCGGGAAAAGTAGCGGTCGTTTGCGGTTACGGAGACGTAGGTAAAGGAAGCGCTCAATCGTTGAGAGGGTTGGGATGCCGCGTAATGATAACGGAAATCGATCCGATTTGCGCTTTACAAGCCGCTATGGAAGGGTATGAAGTCAAAACTGTTGAAGACACGCTTGGAATCGGAGATATTTACGTAACGACGACTGGAAATAGAGATATTATCAGAATAGATCACATGAATAAGATGAAAGATCAGGCGATCGTATGCAACATCGGGCACTTTGATAATGAAATTCAGATAGATAAACTAAATAATTATCCGGGTATCAAGAAAATAACAATAAAACCGCAAGTTGATAAATATACTTTCCCCGACGGACGGGAGATATTTATGCTCGCCGAAGGAAGATTAGTCAATTTGGGTTGCGCGACCGGCCATCCGTCGTTTGTTATGTCTAACAGTTTTTCAAACCAGACTTTAGCTCAAATAGATCTGTGGAAAAACAAAGACGTTTATGAGA
>JAGOCL010000085.1 GCA_017998755.1 Spirochaetota bacterium
CTTCAATGAGTTTATCAACGTAAAATCCAATTTTTTATCAAGAATTTCCCCTTTGTATATCAAATCGGAATTTTCCAAAATTACCGAACGTTTGGCTATTTTAATATTTGTTTTTAAATTTTTTTCGTCGATTCCGTTTTGATCGGCAAAATCTTTTTTTATTTTTAAAAAAATTCCCTCAAAAGAGCTCTGTTCGATTCCTTTTTTCAATCCGTCAAATTGTCTGTCGGAACAATAAATCTTAAATTTGGATTCTAGGCGTTTCTCCCCTTCCGCTTCGATTAGAAGGTTAATTATAAAAGAGAACTCTAACGGTTCGATACCTATTCCGGCAAATGGGAACCATATAGAAAGCGAATTATTTTTTTTTAAATATTTATAGAGATATAAAGCGATTTGATTTCTAGTTTGCGCGTCAAATAATAAAACGTAACTGCTTGAATTTACGACAATATCCTCAAAAATAGCTTTCCACTCGCGGATTATTTCTACTAACGGTATATCTGTATCAAGCGGAAACGTTAGATCGATATCTCTAAAAGATTGAGCAAATAACCCATGGTTAAATTTCAAGACGTAACTAAAGATTTCCGGGAAATAGAAATTCAATTTTGGCTTTAAGATTTTTGAGAATATTATACCCCAAGATTTGTAAAAATCGGTTTTTATAAGTTCTATATAAATGTTCAAGTATTTTAATAAAAATGAGGAACAATAACTTTTATCTTTAACAACTCTTTCAGACAGCAATTCGTCTAACAAAGCGTCAAATTTACTAAAGAACTCTAGTTCTTGCCAGTTATTTTGAATATAATTGTAAATTCCGTCTATTTCGCTTTCTATATCGTCAAAATTAGCGGACGATAAGATTTTACGTTTTAAGTTTAATATTTGTTTATCGAATATACCGCTTTTATCCATACTAGCCTTTTTACGCCTATTTTATATCGACAAATTCTATGCCTAATAGATCTCTTTTATCATAATACTCTTTCAAAACTAACACGAGATTATCCGATTGAGCGTGTCCGATCCCTATAGCAAATTTATTTCGCTTTGCCTCGTAAACCAAACGATCCATAGATTTTCGAATTGAGTTTACGTCTTTTTCATTATCCAAAAAAACGTCTCTGTCGTAATACGGCATATTGTAAATTGTCGACATCTCTTTTGACAAACTGTTATAGTTAGTCATCGAGTCTATCCAAATTTTATTATTTTCAGCCAAAGCGGCTATTAGAGCGTTCATTAATTTACCGTCGGTTACCGCTTTAGAACCCATATGGTTGTTAGCGCCAATCGCTTTCGGGTAGTTTGCAAATATTTTTTCGACCCTGCTTTTTATCTCGCTTTCAGTCATATCCGTAAAAAGTCCATTCTTTTCAACATATTGCCTCCCTTTTTGAGGTTCCATAGGAATATGCGCAATAACGTCGTAATTATGCTCAGTTATCATCGTATAATATTTATCCGAAAGCGGCATATCCGGAATGATCGCAAAAGTTAACGGAAATCCAAGAGATAAAAATTTTTCCGTCGATCCGTAGGCATACCCAACGTCGTCGATGATAACGCAAATTTTAGCCAAATTATCGACTTTAGGTTTTTCTTTCTTTTTTTCGACGATATTATTAACTTCATTTTTTGTATTTTTATTCTCTATAACCGGATTTTCTTTTTTTACCAAACTCATCTCTTTACTTTTTTTTATTTCTATATATTCTTTTAGTTTTTCATCTTTCTGAACGTTTTTCTTATCGTTAGAAAAATCGGTTTTTTTCGTAATATTGTTTGTACTATTTATAGCGGAATCTTTTTCATCGTCGATAGTCTTTTCGTCCCAATAGATATAAACGTCGTTAATGTTTACATTCTTTTTTCCATTTTTGTAAAAAGTTATTTTATTTATCCCTTTTTCATCAATCGCCGCTATCTTTTCAAATTTGGTTTCAAATCCGTATTCGTTATTAATTTTTTCGTATAGCGCGTAATTTTCATTGTTATCAGGCCTCTCTTTAAGTTTAATCAGTATAGTAGCGTCGGAATCTTCAAAAATTATTGGTTTGTATACGTTAACTAGCGTCTTTTTTATATCTTCGCCAATTTTTTTCGGAAACATATAAAAAGTATATATTACTATTATAGCCGAAACAGATATTATCGCAAAAAGTATAAAATACGAGAGCGCGTATCCTCCGTCTCTTTGGTTTACTGATTTTCTTAGTTTATTACTATTTGCGACAGTTTTTACGCTAATTGGTTTTGTTTTAGCGTTTAACGAGCTGGGAACTCTCTTTTTTACAACCGCCGTTGTTGCGGAAGTAGAACTCTTCTTTTTTATATTTTTTGATATCGTTTGATTTGTTGTATTTTTGCCCTTTTTATTTCCGGATATTCCGGACGTCTTCGTTCCGGAACTTGGAGACTTTTTTGAGGCGTTTGTCGTTTCTTTTTTATTTGCTGGCATATACAGGTCCGTTAGGCGAAATATTATAACACATTTTAAAAGGGAATTCAATTCTTTTGAAAAAACGAGCTCTTGTTTAAAAAAATAAGCCCCTTTCTTCTTTATTAAAAAGGAAGAAAGGGGATCAAGGAAAGAAGCGAATGGATACTCGAACCTCTAGTCGAGAACCATCAGGGGATATCGTATTCCCTGCTTTATTCCCCGGCTCCAGCCGGATAATTTGAAGGTTTGAAAAAACTTGGATTCAAACCCTGTTTCATATAGTAAATAATAATAACGTTTATATCAAAAGGCAAGAGAAATATTTTAAAATCTTCAAAAATTTATAATTTTATTTCTTGATATATTCTATTATCTTATTTCTAATAGTTTCAAAGATTTCTACTCTCTTATTATCGTCTTCTTCCAATAACGTCAATCTCATCCCTTTAATTTTCGAATAAAATCCGGTCAACGGAACAGATATAATGCCTGTAGCTCCAAGAAGATAATATACAAATCTTTTATCGTTCTCAATATTTTTTTGAGCGCATAGTTCTTCAATTCTTTTTCTAATAGACTCGTTTTCTATATTAAGAGTTTGAGCGTTATTTAAAGTTTTATTATCAAATATCACAGTCATATAAAACGCGCCTCTAGGTTCGATTAGCCGAACTCCCTCTATACCGCTAAATATTTTAGAAGCCTCTTTAGCTCTCTTTTCGTATTTTTTGGCTCGGTTTATCAAATGCTCCTTATATCTCGGATCTCCTAGAATAAGAGGTATCGACATTTGCGGCATAGTAGTCGAACAAACTTCCAATCTTTTTGCTTTCAATATCGTATCGATATATTTCTGAAACTCTTTATCTTTTTTATTATTATAAACTTCTATCCAACCGCATCTCGATCCCGGCCACGGCACTTGCTTACTGATACCGTTGAGACTAATTCCGCAAGCGTCCCCTATTACGTTAGCCAACTTCGTTCTCTCAACGCTCGGGTAGATTATATCCGAATATATCTCGTCGCAAATTACAAACAAATCTAATTCTTCCGCGATTTCGCATATTCTCCTTAATTTATCCGCTTTAACGACAGCCCCCGTTGGATTACCGGGATTGATTACCAAAATACCGGCAATAGAGTCGTTATATTTAGCTTTATTGTAAATTTCTTCGACGTCCGGCTCCCAGTCTTTATCAGGATTTAGATTATAAGTAAGATGTTCGTAACCCGAGTGAGCCGCTTCTGCCGAAGAATGCGTCGAATAAGCCGGAGAAGGCCCGATAACTCTAGCTTCCCTTTTTAGAAAACCGAATATCTTCGCAATAGCGTCGCCGATACCGTTAAAGAAATAGACGTCGTTCGGAGTAATCTGGATCCCGCCCTCTTGATTAGTTCTATTGGCAACAAATTCTCGCGTCTTTAGAACCCCTTGCGTATCGCAATAACCCCACGATTTATCGTCGTCGATAAGATTTTTTAAAACGTCCTTAATCCATCCTGTTACAACTTCCCCTTTAGCTACGGGATCGCCGATATTCTCATGAATTAATTTTAACCCCATTTTTTCAAGTTGATTTGCGATAATAACTATTTCTCTTATCTCGTACGATAACGACTCTGCTCCCGCAGGAACTATATCTCTTCTCATAACCGAACCCTTCATTATAATATCGTAAAAATTTGACACAGTATAATAGAAAATATTATTTTAGTAAATGAAATAGTTAAGAAATCACGCTAAACTTTCTTACCGTATAAATCTCAATTAAAAAAACATTTTATTTGATTTAATAGTATATTTTAGTTATATTATTGAAAAACCGCGTAGGAGTAAACGATGTCTTATAAGAAATATAAACAATATCCCCCGGTAGATTTGCCGGAACGAAAATGGCCTTCCAAAATTATAGAAAAAGCGCCTATTTGGTGTAGCGTCGATTTGAGAGACGGTAATCAAGCTCTGCCGACGCCTATGAACGTTGAAGAAAAAATTGATATGTTCAAACTCCTCGTAGATATTGGTTTTAAAGAAATTGAATTAGGCTTTCCTTCAGCCTCAAATACCGAATTCGCCTTTGCTAGAAATTTAATTGAGAACAAACTTATTCCGGACGACGTTACTATACAATTGCTAACGCAAGCAAGACGCCACCTTATCGAAAAATCTTTTGAAGCGATTAAAGGGGCAAAAAAAGCTATTATTCATTTTTACAATTCGACTTCGGAACTCCAAAGAAGAGTTGTTTTTAATAAGTCAAAAAAAGAGATTGTCGATATCGCTCGCGAAGGCGCTAAATTAATCAAGACGCTTTCTAAAGAATATACCGATACAAATATCGTTTATGAGTATTCGCCGGAAAGTTTTACGGGAACCGAACTGGACTTTGCGGTAGAGATTTGCGAAGAGGTTATTAACGTCATCGAACCGACTACTGATAATAAATTAATACTTAACCTTCCGGCGACTATAGAGATGTCGACTCCAAATATTTACGCGGATCAAATAGAGTGGTTTTTGAATAAAATAAAAAATAGGGATAAAATAATCTTAAGCGTCCACGCTCATAACGACAGAGGAACAAGCGTTGCGGCTACGGAACTTGCGCTACTCGCCGGAGCGGATAGAGTCGAAGGAACTTTGTTCGGAAATGGGGAAAGAACCGGTAACGTAGATATATTAAACCTTGGTATGAATATGTATTCTCAAGGGATAGATCCAAAATTGGATTTCAGTAATATCAATAAGATTGTTTCTACGTACGAAAAAAACACAAGACTTCAGGTTCATCCAAGGCACCCGTACGCCGGTAAATTGGTATATACCGCATTTTCCGGCTCGCATCAGGACGCTATCAGTAAAGGTATGAATATATATGCGAAAGAACAACCAAAATACTGGGAAGTGCCATATTTACCGATCGACCCTTCCGATTTAGGAAGAGAATACGAGTCTATCATCAGAATTAATAGCCAATCGGGTAAGGGCGGAGTAGCCTTCATTATGGAAAACGAATTTGGATATAAATTACCCAAAGAAATGCATACCGAATTTGGAGCTACGATTAAAGAGGAGTCCGATAAAAGCGGGGGAGAACTTTCTCCTCAACAAATATTTTCAATATTCCAGAAAGAGTATCTTGATATAGATTCGCCGTATAAAATAAAAAAATACGAGCTGAAAGAAAACGAAGTAATTGATAACAATAATAACAAAAGCGCTCTAGTAAAAATCAAGGCGTCTTTACTAATTAATAACGATGAAAAAACCTATTCTTCGGAAGGAAACGGTCCCATCGACGCTTTTTTTAACCTTCTTAAACTTGCGAACATATCGGGTTATAAATTCTTAACTTATAGCGAACACGCGCTTTCTGAAGGTTCGGATTCAAAAGCGGTATCTTATATTCAACTTGAAAACGAAATAGGCGAAACAAAATTTGGAGTTGGAATAGCCCAGAATATAAGCTCAGCTTCAATAAAAGCCGTTTTAAACGCAATAAACAGATTTAACAGATAAATTTTCACAATAAAAACAAAAAGGGGAACTAAATTATTAAAATTTAGACGCCCCTTTTTATTTTTCTTTCCATCTTATTTTTGTACATAAGATCGTCGGCTTCTTTTATTGTTTTTGCGAGGTCTCCTTTTTCAGTTTGGGTTTTTACGCCTAATGAAAAGCTTAAATTTATATCGCAGTTTATATTAAATTTAACAATTTCTTTTTCTATTCTATCTTGTATAATGTCGACGACAGCTTGATCGGTCTTTGGAAGAACTATAATAAATTCGTCCCCTCCGATTCTGGCGATCATATCTTCCGCTCTAAAAACCAGTTTTAAGAATTCTGCCAGTTTAATAAGAAGAACGTCTCCTTGCTGATGCCCTTTCGTATCGTTGACCGTCTTAAGATTATCAAGGTCTATCATAAACACCGAAACCGGAAAGTTCCTACTATGTTCCAGTCTTCTGATCTCTTCTTCATAGTAAGTTCTGTTATAAAGTCCAGTCAGCGAATCGTGAACGCTTAAAAATTTATATTTATTCTCAATATTCTTCCTATTTGTAATATTTCTACCAACCATAACTTTACCAAGGTAATATTTCTTACTGGAATACATAGGATAAAAAGTTATATCAAAATACTCTATTTCATTACCAATTACCAATTTTACTTCTTCTCTTTGATAATCT
This sequence comes from Spirochaetota bacterium, assembly GCA_017998755.1. Classification (GTDB taxonomy): domain Bacteria; phylum Spirochaetota; class GWE2-31-10; order GWE2-31-10; family MWDO01; genus MWDO01. Next base: position 6,647 of record JAGOCL010000085.1, read on the forward strand.
CGAGATTTAATTTTATCAACTATATCCGGCCATAAATAAAAATGTTCCTCCGCCAGAGTTCCGATAAGCGAATTGATATCCCTATCAACAATGAGGGTCGCCGAATTATTACAATCGACTATTATTCCATTTTTATCAATAACCAATACGCCGTCGTCAATTTTTTCAAATATAATATCGCGCGCTATTGGGCTTAGATTAAAAATATTGTGTTTGTATATGCAAAAAAAAATGATTACGGCAAATATGGCGAAGCTTGGAATAGTCGGATTGACCGGAATATATTGTCGCTTCAAATCGGGATAGAAACACAATATCAAATTTATTACGTTTACGCAAACGGGAATAATAGCTCCGACAACTATAAATTTAGTTTGAATTCTATAATAATTTATCGTTTTACTAGCGTAAAATATTATCAGGAACAGAGAAAATAATATTTCGGCGTAAGCAATTATTGCGTGAGCCCAAAACCAGTTACCGGGGGTAATTAATGCGTCTAATGCAAATACCACATTGGTAAAAAATAAATTGTGGTATTCGTTAGTAAAAATAATAAATATAGAAATAATCGGTTCAATTAATAATAACGCAAAAATCAAAGCGTGAACATTTTTTAACTTGTTTATATATTTAAGCGAAAATAACAAAAAAGCTGGAGGTATAAGGACAACCCCAAAATATTTAAATTTAAACCAAAAAAGTTTAATTTCCGGTCCTACGGAAATTAATTCCAATAAATAGAAGATAATCCAAACGCAAATTGAGAATGCGACGACCGCAAAATATTTTGAGCCTCTGATACTCTCCCTATATATACAGTAGAAAGAAATTGATCCGCAAAGAATCGCCGTAAAAATTAGAAAAATTAGATAAATAAACAAAATTCTAGTCCCGATTTAAAATATTCAACACCGAATAAAATCTTTTACTCCCATTGAATTTATTATCGACTGAACTTTTTGACCTATATTTATAAGGAGCAAATCGCCCCCTATATCTTTTAACTTTTTTTTTACAAAAATAAACGCGCCAATACCCGAAGAAGAGATATAAGACAATTCGGCGCAATCAAGCGCTACGTTAAGGTCGGGTTGCAAAAGTTTTACAAGTTCGCATTGAAAATTATACGAGTTCAGATGATTTACCACCCCGACGACTCCAACAACGAGCGAGCCGGATTCATGCGATAAAACCTTTAGTAACAAATTGCTTTTAATTCTTATCTCTTTAATCATAATAATGCGCCTATTATATATTTTATTTTTTCAAATTCAACAAAAATTTTAATTTTATTTGTATATTTTGGGGAAAATCAACTTTTATTTATAAATTAACTCAATTCTTGGTACATATTTAATTTTTTTAAGAGCTCTATTTTTAATAACTTCATATTTCAGCTCAATACTCGATATTTCTTTTTCATTTAAAGTATACCACTCCGAGGTCGCTACTTCGATAATTCCGAAATCCGATAATTCTCCTCCGTTATTTGTCGCGCAATACCTCAAATCCGTTCTCCACATGGGATCAATTAATAATCCAAAGTATTTATCGGGGTTATCAATCCAATATTTTACAAGCGTCGTAATATCGATAGATATTTCTCTATAAGAGTTAGGATAGGGTATTTCTAAGAAATCTTTATCTTCGTTACTTTTAATATCAAAAACTATCAATTTGCATAGTTTTTCATCTTTTACGACGTTATCTTTCAAATCAGAATAACTATCCGTAGTCTCATAAAAAGAAGAATAAGTAACCTCCCCTTCGTCCCAATCATTTAGAATAGGTCTAGCAAATATTATTATATTCTTTCTTTCGGAAGAAGCGTAATTAATGTAAAATTTCAAAAAAGCTTTAGTTATCGATCTATCCCCGACGGCGCTAAAATCAAATCCGCCCAGTACAAACGAGTCCTTAATAGAGTCGGCGCTTCCCGATCCGAGATACATAATCGGATAAGTAAATTTTTTATCGCCGATAATTTTTACCGCGCCGTACCCTAAGTCTTTGTCTAAATTCTTACCTGAAAAATTCCTCTCGGGATAATTACTTAATAAAGCGGCGTCTTTCGTAGCCGGAACTATATATTTGCGCTTGCAACTAAATAGAATAATATAAAAAATTGGCAATATGTATAGTATTTTCATAATTATACTTGATATTATCTATTTCTCGGCTATTAACAAC
>JAGOCL010000086.1 GCA_017998755.1 Spirochaetota bacterium
TTGTTTGTCAAACCATTTTATTGATAAAATCCCTTTTTATTAAATAAAATAATTATTTATTGGAATTTAAAAAATAATAAATTATTATACTTTAAGAGATAAAATATCGAGAATATCTATAACGCTGTTTATTTCGGAGATGAGGCAATTGTCGTCCAAAATTAAATTTTATTCAATTACTTTTATAGTTTTTATTTTCGTCGGTATCTTTATTACTGTATTTTCAGCTAATATATACGATTTCTCGTTTTTTTTGAAATCGCGCGGCGGCGAAATAGATAAATCGGAGAAAAGCGCCGACCAGAAATCCAACGCGATAATAAGTCTCGACGCGCCGATTACGGCGGATACTTTTTTACAATTTCTAAAATTTCTCTCGGATAGTTCCGCCGATTTCATCGCTTTGGATACGGATATCAATAGTTTCTCGGATATTACCGAACTAGATAAGCTTAAAGAGTTTATCCGAAATAATAATAAGATTTACGGAGTTTTGAATACTGAAGTAAAAAAAAACTTGCTATCTAAGAATGACGTTGATAATAAATCGCTAAAGTTTTTCAGATATATTAAGACGGACGCCGATTTCTTTTTTGCAAAGGCGAGCGAATTTACAGCTTTTAATAACAAATTAGATATAATTGCCGATAGAATCGGTTTTGTATCAAATCATAATTTTCTCGATCATAACGCTGAAAATTTCGACGTTTTAGCTCGAAGCGAAAACAAATATCTGTTGTCGGCTCCATTTTTATTACGGAGTTTGTCGGCGAACATTCCGGCGGATAAAATAGAATTCGGTTTTACTTCGGCAATTTACGGCGGTAAAGAAATAATTAATTACGATCAAAAAGGAAGAGCTACTTTCATACATAAAGTAAAACCGAATGAGAATATTTTTGTCGAAAGCTTTTCAAATATTAACGAAGCTTTTTTGGCGAGAAAGGAATGTCTTGATTTAATAAAAGACCTTAAATTTCCCGACGTTAAAACTCAGACCGGCGGAAATTACGAAGAGGAAGAGAAGATTATAGATTTTGTATATCAAGCGCCCGATCAGAAAAACGCAGAATTAAACGCAAAAATAGCGGTTATAAAAGAACTTGCGATGAAATGGAAGAGCTACAAAGCGTCGGCCCGCGCTATTGCCGAAGCGAACGGAATGATTATTGCTAATAAAAATAATCTGAATACCGCTATCAATTTGGATTATCAACTTAAAGTATTGTCTTTTGGAAGAAACTTAAAAAGGATCCCGCTTGAATTTGTTTTGTTAATAAATATTGCTATTTTAGCCTTATTTGCGCTTTTATCGGCTAATTCAAGGCGTTTTATATCCGTTATCTTAGTTTTCTTTTTGTTATCGGTCTTTTCAATAGCCGGTTTTTACATATTAAGGATTTATCTGAGCTTCGATATTCCGGCCGAGTTATTGTTGGCTCTATTGTTGATTTGTTTAGCGTATTCGGCCGCGATATTTATTTTAAAGAGAGCGTTAAAGAATAAAGATCTCGAGTCTATTTATAGAGGCGCCGCCTCCGGTAAATTGTTGAAACAAATCGCCAATATGGAAATTAATAAAAAGTGGAAGTTTGAATCAAAACCTTATTTGACTACGTTTATATCCGCCGACGTAACTCCGTTTATTATTAAAGATCCCGACGACGAACAAATCGACGAGATTGAAGATAAAACGGCGCAAATAGAGAACATAATAAAGTCGAACTTCGGAGTCGTTAGTTGTTCGAATAACTCGCAGATAGTCGGATATTACGGAGCGCCGGAAACGAAGAGCTATTCGTATAGAAATTTCATAAACTCGGCTTATAAGATCTCCGAGATACCCGTAGATAAAGATAATTCAAAAAATAACAAGATCGCAACCGTCGTCTTAACAAAATACGAATGGTTCAAATTTGTTAAAAAGGACGGAATAAAATCGTGGATTCATATTGGGAATTCTATCGAAATACTTAGAGCCATGAATAAAGTCGCTAAAAAATTCGACGCCGCTATAGTTATATCTGAAAACAGCTTTAAACTGGCAAATTTTGAGATACCTGTTAGAATGTTGGATAGAATCAGAATTAAGAACGTCGAATCAACCATAAGGATTTTTGAACTGCTCGACCAAAATCAAGTCGATAATACCGGCGATTTATACGATTATTTTCATGCCGGACTAAAATTATTTGAAGCAGGTAAATTCGAGGCGGCTTCGGCTTATTTTAGACAATGCCTGAAAATAAAACAGACGGACGCGCCCGCTAAAATCTACCTCGAAAGGTGCAAAACCTTTGTAGCGACCCCCCCCGATAAAGAATGGGACTTCGTTTACGACGTAGAGTAAGCTGTTAAATTATTATATTCTAAACGGGAATTCCCGTTTTCTAGTAAACCCATATTGCTTGACCCGAGAGTATGCGAGGGGAAATGGGGGCTTGCGATTCAAAACTTTTGTATTTTATTATCGATTTATCTATAAGCGTCTTTTCGCCATTCAATATCAATCATAAAGATAATAACATTTTCTTCGTCTATTTTATAAAATATTCTTATATCCCCAATTCGATATCTGTATATCCCTTCAAAATCGCCTTTTAACTTTTTTATATTCTTTCCAAAATAGGGATTTATTTTTAAAATCGTATAAACTATATTTTTAATTTTCTGATAAAATCTTTGAAATTCCGGTTTGTTTATTTTTTCTTTGTAGAAATTAGTTTCTGCAACCTTAAAATTATTCAACAATCGTATAATTCCCTTTAACTATATCGTCTAACCCTTTTTTTAAATCTTCCGAAAATTTAATAATCTCATTCATTTCATTATCAGAAACATAATTTTCCGTTGTTAGATAATTCAATGCGGCATATTCGATAAAATTAGAAATTGTTCTTCTTTCGCCGTTTGCCGCTTTCTTAAATAATTCATAAGTCGAATTGTCGATTCTTATAGTTATAGTTTTAGACATATAAACCGCCCTTTTGTATTCAAAAAATATTCATTTTTATTCAAATAGTCAAGATTTTTATATAAAAATTCCTCCGAATTTACAATGCCTCTCCGACTTTATTGTGAAATCTGAAGGATTATTATCGATATTTCAGTATATTCAAAACGGTAATTCCCGTTTTTTATAGCCCCCGAATTCGCGTCCCTAGAAAATTTCAAGTCGTTACCTCTAAATTTGTAAATATATTTTTGTAAAAATAAAATATTTGATATAATGCGGCATTCTCGGTTTTCAACAGGATACAGTATGGAAAAAATTGTCGTATTAGATTTTGGCGGTCAATATTCGCATCTCATAGCAAAAAGAGCTCGATATTTGGGGTATTATTCTGAGATAGTTTTGCCTTCTATATCTACGAACGATCCGAAGATGAAAGACGTCGCGGGGGTTATTCTATCCGGAGGGCCTTCGTCCGTTTACGATTCGGAAATACCCGAATTCAACTCTGATATATTAAAGCTCGACGTTCCGATATTGGGGCTATGCTACGGGCATCAGCTTTTGTCCAAAGAATACGGCGGATCGGTCCAAAAGGCGGTTGTCGGAGAATTTGGGATCGCAGAACTGACGAAAGTCGCTAAGTCGCAGTTGTTCGACGGGGTAACGTTTCCGACGCAAGTATGGATGAGCCATAACGACGAGGTTACGGAACTTCCGCCGGGATTTGAGATAATCGGCTCGACAAAAGATTGCCGTATCGCCGCGATACAAAACTTAGAGAAAAAGAGATTTGGAGTCCAATTTCACGCGGAAGTAAAAGATACTATTGACGGCGATAAAATTCTTGGTAATTTTATAAAATTCTGCGGAATGAATAAAAACTGGGATACTTCTAAAATTCGCGATACAATTCTTGAGGATATAAAGAAAGACGCCGGCGATAAAAAAGTATTGCTGTTTCTATCCGGCGGCGTCGATTCGACGGTCGCTTTTGCATTGTTAAATAGGGCTCTGGGGCAGGAGAGAGTATTGGGGCTTCATATTGATAACGGATTTATGAGAATGAACGAGAGCGCCGCAATCGACGAGAGATACAAGAAATTCGGCTTTACTAACTATATCATTGAGGATGCGAGCGAAGAATTTCTCGAGGCGGTTAAAAAGATAACAGATCCGCAGGAAAAACGAAAAAGAGTCGGCGAAACGTTTGTAAAGGTCAGGGACAAAGTCGTAGACAAGCTAAAACTTCCTTTTACCGATTGGTTGTTGGCGCAAGGCACGCTCTATCCCGATATCATCGAGTCGGGCGGCACTAAGCACTCAAGAGCTATCAAGACGCATCACAACAGAGTGGACGGAATACAAAAACTTATCGAGGCGGGGTTGGTTATCGAACCGTTGAAGGAGTTGTATAAAGACGAAGTCAGAGTAGTCGGAAGGGTATTGGGGTTGCCGGAAGAGTTAGTCGGTCGCCATCCTTTTCCCGGTCCCGGCTTGTCGATAAACGTTCTCTGCTCCGACGGCGTTATGAAAGATAAAGAGTCTTATGAAAAGGCAAATAATAATCTAAAAAAGCTTGATATTACTTCTATATCAAAAGAAATAAAGAGTATATACGCTATTCCGGTAAAATCCGTCGGCGTTCAGGGGGATTTTAGGACTTACGCTTATCCCGCCGTAGTAGATATTGGGGAGATTTATAAGAACAATATTGACTGGGACGAAATCGAAAAAATTTCTACCATTATCACAAATAAAGTAAAAGAAGTTAATAGAACTGTTGTAAAAATTTATGAAAAACAGGGATTATCGTTGATAGAAGCGTATTGCGAGAAAAAACGGCTTGATATGACCAGAATCGCGGACGAGATAGTATTGAATGCGCTTAAGAAATACGGATGGTATAACAAGATATTCCAGCATCTAACGATCAATCTTCCTTACGCGACAAAGCGCGACAATTGTAGTATCGTTTTGAGACCTGTAGTATCGGAAGACGTTATGACGGCGAGGTTCGCTCGTTTAGATCAAAAACTTTTGAGCGAGATTGTCGAAGAACTTCGAAAAATAGATTTTATCGACGCGATTTATTACGACGCGACGAACAAACCGCCGGCTACTTTTGGTTGGGAATAAATGCTATGCGCTCCAAAGCAAAACGCCGATTTTACTCTACTTTTATACTGTTATTTTTTGCAAATTTAACTTTTTTTTCAGGACACGCTTCGTTAAATATGCTTCCGGCGTTTCTCAAAAACTCGTTGGGGGCGTCAAGCGGTTATATCGGTTTTTTTATGAACGTCAATTCTATAGCGATGATTTTGTTTGTCGCGTTATTCGGGGTATATTCAAATAAAATTGACAAAAAAATATCGTTATTGATCGGATTTGCCCTTTTTATCGCTAGTATGGCTGTAATGTTTTTTAATCCGGATAATCTCTGGGTTCTTTTAGCGGCTCGTTTTATATCTTCTCCTTCTTATGCGTTCGGTTTTACTATGTTTACCAACATTATTTTTGATATTCTTCCAAAAGAAAAAAGGTCGTCCGGTATCGCTTTATTCGGCATATCGGGTATAATGTCTAATCCCGTCGGCGCGTTTTTCGGCGAAAAAGTCGTAGGAATATTTCAATATAAATACCTGTTTATTATGGGCGCTTTTTTTATGTTTATCGCGTTAGTTTGCGTTTTGATTTTTAAAGAGAAGGAACATTATCATAAAGACAAGATCAGCTTAACTTTTTGGAAAGTTTTATCGGACAAAAGGATACTCCCATACGCGCTTACCGCTTTTATTTTTGGAGGAGTTTTTGGCGTTTTTAACTCTTTTATACCGATTTATACCCAAGAAATCGTTGGATCTCCCAATTTATCTTTTTTCTTCATCCCGTTTGCTATAGCGGCGATTATTTCTCGTATATTTTTGACGGATTTTCTGGATTATTTTCCAAAAAGGAATATTATACAAATAGGATTTAGTTTTGCGCTAATATCGCTTATATTGATACTTTTTCTCAAAACTAACGAATTTTTGATCATAATAGGGATATTTTACGGATTTGGACACAGTTTGATGTTTCCGACTTTCAGCTCGGCGTATGTGAATATGGGCAGAGGCGAGGAAATGATCATTAGGAGCAATACCTATATCGCTCTCAATACTTTTGGAACCATAGCGATATCGTCGCTTTTCGGGTTGATCGGAGATATTTTCGGGACGCGATATATTTTTATATCTACGGTTATATCAGTCGCAGCGGCTGTATTTATTTGTTATTCGATGCCGAAAAAAGAGGACGTTGTAATAATGGAGGAATCGTGAACAGTTACGGATTGAAACTTTGGTCTACAAATAAGGGGCTTATAAAGGAAGCTATAGAGTTGTATAGCGAGAAGTATTGCGATTATATAGAGCTGTACGCTCTAAACGACACATATGAGACTACTATTAGTCACTGGAAGAAACTCGATATCCCTTTTACAGTACACGCGCCGCATTTTGGCAACGGGCTTAACCTGTCAAAAAAAGAGTTAAGCGTTTCAAATAAAAAAATATTGGACGAATCTAAGAGATTTGCCGACGCCCTCGACGCGGATTATATCATTATACACCCCGGCGTAGAAGGGGACGTTAACGAAACTGTAAGGCAAATAAAAGAGAATTTCGATAGCAGAATGATTATAGAAAACAAGCCTTATTTGGGACTTCTAAACGATATGGTTTGCGTCGGCAAAACTGTAGAAGAGATCAAACTAATCATGGATAAGTGTTCTATAGGTTTTTGTCTGGATATCGGACACGCTATATGCTCTGCAAATTTTCAGAAAAAAAACTATCTGGAGTATCTTCAAGATTATATCGCCCTTTCGCCGACTATGTATCATCTTACCGACGGAGACCTCAAAAGTAATTACGACAGTCATCTTCATTACGGAGAGGGGAGTTATCCGCTGAATGAGATCGCGTCGATAATACCAAAAAACAGTAAGATTACAAACGAGGCGAAAAAGAATTCTACGAAAGAGCTAAGCGATTTCAGAGACGATATGAAGATTATCAAAAAGATATTTGGAGAGATAACGTGATATTAATAGTTATTTCGCTTATTCTGGGTATCGGAGCGGGCGTTTTGTTAAGAAAGAAAGAGAGAGTTGTAAAAATATCCGAAAAATTGACCGGTATTATGGTGTTTATCCTTCTGTTTTTCTTAGGCGCGTCGCTTGGCGGCAATAAGGGGATCATTAATAAACTATCGGGGATCGCCTCGGCTTCTCTTGTAATAAGTATAGCGGCAATCATATTCTCAATTATCGCCGTTTTAGTCGTAAATAAAGTTTTTTCCGGGAAAAAAGATGATAGATAGCGTAAAAATTCTTTTGTTCTTTACTGCGGGAGCGGTATTGGGGTATTTTGATAAGATACCTGAGTTTTTAATGAACGAGTCTGTTTCAAATACGCTTCTTTATATAATAATATTTCTCGTTGGCTTAGGCATTGGCGCAAATAAAGAAATCTCGGTTTTTCTGAAAAAATTTGATTTCAGGATAATTTTAACGCCGTTATCGATAGTTATCGGATCGGCGATAGGCGGGGCTCTCGGATCTCTGTTTATAACGGAAGTTTCCGTTAGGGAAGGAATCGCCGTCGCTTTCGGATTCGGCTATTACAGCTTATCAAGCGTCCTTATCGCAGACATCCGCGGGGAGACGCTTGGCGCGACGGCTCTTGTCGCTAATATCGCTCGCGAAACTTTGACCTTGATATTCGCGCCGGTTTTTGTAAAAATATTCGGCAAGATATCCCCTATAGCGTCGGGCGGCGCGACGACTATGGATACTACTTTGCCTGTGATAAAAAAATACGCCGGTAGCGGTTATACGGTAATAGCTTTTATAAACGGTATGATACTAACGGCGCTTGTTCCGATACTTGTTCCGCTGGTTCTTGGGGGGTAAGATTATTTTTATGGAGAATACGTTTCTGATCGACTCGCATTGCCATCTTCAAGACGAGATATATAATGACCTCGACGGCGTTATCGATAGAGCGTTAAACGTCGGAGTAAAAATGTTTCTCTGCAATGGGACGGATACAAACGACTGGGACAAAGTATATCGCCTCTCCCAAAAATACAAAGAGATCATACCCGCATACGGAGCGCACCCGTGGTATATCGATAACTTAAGCGAAGATTGGGAGACGAAGTTAGTCGAATATCTTGACAAATCGTTTTCAACTATCGGAGAAATAGGACTGGATCGGACGGTAGGCGGAGATAATATTAAAAATCAGATTGACGTATTTGAGAGACAATTGAATATTGCCCGCGATAAAAAGAGATCTGCCTCTATACATTGTCGAAAAAGTTGGGATATCTTAACGCCGATTTTGAACCGGTATAAACCTGCGGGATTTAATATTTTGATACACTCCTTTTCGGGAAGTTCTGAAGTTATAAAACAACTTAACGATATTGGGGTATATTACTCGTTTTCGGGCTCTATTACTAATTTAAACAACCAAAAGGCGTTTGAAGCAGTAAAATACGCTCCTTTAGACCGAATTCTTATCGAAACGGATTCGCCAGATATACCGCCGACGATAAACGGAATTTACGATAAAAATCTTATTAACGAACCGACGAATTTACAAGTAATATTACAAAGAGTCGCCGAAATCAGAAATCTTGATATAACGGAAATTAAAAAACAAATTTATACAAATTTTATGAATTTCATAAATAAAGATTGATTTTTTAGTTAACATATTTTAGAGTAAATAATACCTAATAACAGGGAGTTTTTTATGGATGAAAATCTTATAATTGGCG